>JAGRIN010000142.1 GCA_020443245.1 Pseudomonadales bacterium | reverse complement strand
ATGCGCGCCAGGCCATCGAGGCCGGTGTTACCGGAATGGGCTTTCGAGTCCTCGGCAAGCCGCTAGTCGGCATCGTCGCGTTCGAGCACCCCGAGGTCGACGTCTTCGCGGTGTACAAGCAAATGTACAAGCGCGGTTGGTTCACGAGCCTCACGACCCAGCCGAAAGCCTTGCATCTTATGTTGTCGCCATTTCATCACGAGGTAACCGGCGTCTACCTGAGCGACCTGGAAGCGTCTCTCGGGGCGGTCAAAGCCGGCGCCACGGACGCCGTGACGGAAGCAAGGTACTCCTGACCCATGAAGTACCGCCCCTTCGGCACCACCGGACTCGATGTATCGGAACTCGTTCTGGGCGGCGGCGCTGTCGGCGGGCTGCTGATCAACCAGGACGACGATACGAAAAAAGAAACCGTGCTAAGAGCACTTGCGGCGGGCATCAACTGGATCGATACCGCTCCCTCTTACGGCAACGGCCAGTCAGAATCATCGTTGGGAGAAATCCTCCCACACGTCGATTCACACGTTAACGTTTCAACCAAGGTGCGAATCGACACGACAGATATGTTCGACATCATCGGCCAGGTAGAGCGAAGCCTGCACGGCAGCCTCGATCGGCTCGGCCTGCGCAAGGTCACGTTGCTACAACTCCACAACCCGATCGCCGCGCAGACGACAGAACGCGCGCTCGGCATTGCGGACCTGCTCAAGCCGCACGGCGTCCTGGATGCCCTGGATGAGATGAGGTCGATCGGGCTTGCCGATTTCATCGGCATCACCGCGCTGGGCGATACAGCCTCGATCATCAAGGTGTTGAAGAGCAATCGGGTCGCGTCGGCGCAGGTGTACTTCAACCTGCTCAACCCGTCGGCCGTGTTTACCCCGCCACACGCCTGGCCTTGCTACAATTTCACCGGTATCGTCGATACGTGTGTGGAGCATGGCGTCGCGCCCATGAACATCCGCGTGTTCTCGGCAGGTGTGATCGCAACGGATGCGCGACACGGCAGGGAACGTCCACTCACCGAAGGTGACACCGTCGAGAGCGAGACGATCAAGGCAAGGGCGATGTTCGATCGCATCGGCAGTCAGCACGGATCCCGCGCACAAGTCGCCATACGATTCGCCTTGTCGCAGCCGAGGCTCGCTTGCGTGGTGTTCGGCCTGGCGGAACCGGCGCATCTCGACGAAGCGATCGCCGCAGAACAATCAGGTGCGCTGCCGCAGGCAGCGCTGGAAACCATCAATGCCGTCTACAAGGACGGCATCTGACAATCCGCGCGGAGGCAGAAGAAATGATCACTGTGTGGGGACGGCGCAACTCGATGAATGTCCAGAAGGTGATGTGGGCGCTTGGAGAGATGGGGATAAGCTACGAACGCAAGGACGTCGCCGGTTCATTCGGACTGCCCGAAGCGTATACACGGATCAATCCGAACGGCGTCGTGCCAGGCATCGTCGACGGCGACCTCACATTGTGGGAGTCCAACGCCTGTGTTCGGTATCTCGCGCGCACCTATGGCCAGGGCACGCTGTGGCCAACTGACGGTATTGCACTGGCGCATGCAGACCAGTGGATGGACTGGGCATCGTCCAGCGTGAACCCGCCCTTCTTCCAGATATTCATGAACATGATTCGCCTGCCCGCAGACAAGGCAGACACCACACAAATCGAGGCCGGCGTCAGGAACTGTGCGCGCGTTCTCATGATTCTCGACACACATCTCGCGCACCGGCGCTACGTGGCGGGTGATGCACTCACCATGGGCGATATTCCCCTCGGCGCGATGATGTACCGGTACTTCACCCTCGACATCTCGCGGCCGTCACTGCCAAACGTCGAAAGATGGTACGAGCATCTCGTCGAACGCGATGCCTATCGCAAACACGTCATGATCCCGTTCGGCCACAATGCAGACCAGTGGCTCGTCGAAGAGCAGAAGAACGCAGGCATTCAGTAGTCGTCCGGCGTCTTCCGCTTGCGCTTGATGTCACCGCGGCGGGTCTTGGTATCGAGCCGCTTTTTGACAGAAGACTTGCTCGGCCGGGTCCTCACACGGGACTTTCGCGTGACCTGTGCACGCTTCAGCAGATCTTCGAGGCGATCCAGGGCATCCTGGCGATTTTTGTCCTGGCTGCGCGTTGTCTGCGCCTTGATGATGACAACGCCGCCCTCGGTGACGCGATGATCCCGGAGGCGCAGGAGTCGCGCCTTCAGGTCCTCAGGTAGTGATGACGCGTGGATGTCGAACCGCAATTGCACTGCGGTCGACACTTTGTTGACGTTCTGGCCACCGGGCCCGCTCGAACGCACCGCAGTGAATTCGATCTCGCTCTCGGGAATATCGGTGACGTGGACAGTCATCCTCACGCACGCGACATGAACTTGCCGCTTTCCGTATTGATCTTGATGTGTTCACCCTGCTCGATGTATTCGGGCACCTGGACAACGAGCCCCGTCGACAGCGTGGCGGGCTTGGAGCGCGCGCTCGCCGTGGCACCCTTGATCGCGGGTATCGTCTCGACGATCTCCATCACCACACTCTGCGGCAGGTCAATCGAAACGATCTTGCCTTCCACGAGCAGCGCGGTAATCCCCTCGAGACCATCGATCAGGTAGGGTACCTGCTCCTCGATATCGTCGGCCGACAGCGCGTGCTGCGCATAGTCCGATGTGCTCATGAAGATGTACTGGTCACCGTCGATGTACGAAAACTGCACCGGCACGCGCTCGCAGTCCGCCTCGTTCAGGAATACGTCTCCCTTGAACGATTCGTCGAGCTTGCTGCCCGTAATCAGGTTATGGAAACGTACCTTGTAAAGCGTGGCCGCTCCGCGCGCGGACGGGCTCTTCGCTTCGAAGCTGCTGACGACATGCGGTACACCGTCAAAGTCAATGACGTCGCCGCGTTTGAGTTCACTGGCCCTGGGCATCCTGTACCCCCTAAACTGAAAGGCGGATTCTACATCGGCGTCACGACGCAATCGACTGAGATGATCGAAAAGGAAGACCTGGCCAGGATTGCACGCACACGAATGCCGTTCGGGCGGTTCAAGGACCGCGTCCTGATCGACCTGCCGGACGAGTACCTCCTTTGGTTCGTCGATCGGGGCTTCCCCGCCGGCAAGCTGGGCGAACTCATGCAAATCACGCTGGAAATCAAGATCAACGGGCTCGAGAGCCTGATCGATCCCCTGAGGGACGCGTGAAGCGTCCGCCCGAACCGCCTCAGAAAGCCTGTTTCATTTTTCGATCCAGCCAGTCGAGGAGAATCGCGTTGGTCTCGCGGGGCTTCTCTTGCTGGATCCAGTGACCACACGCCAGCGTGTGGGTCTCCAGGTCGTCGATATAATCGGTCATATCGAGTTGCGGGACCATGTCGTATTTTCCATAGATCATCAGCGTCGGGACATCGACTTTCTGGCGAACGCCTTCCGTGGTTTCCCAGTTTCGGGTGAAGTTCCGATACCAGTTGCAGGGCGCGTTGAATCCGCTCCTTTTGAACGCCTCGACAAACACGGCCAACTCTTCCTCGCTCATCAAGAGTTCACCGCGTTCGACCGCGACCTCGGCATAACGCACGATTGACTGGCCCGCGGGCTCCGGCGCGGAAGACGATTCCCACTGCCGCGTACGATACATATTGCGCAGGAAACGCTCTGTGTTCGCTTCGAATGCAGCGGCCGCCACGCCGGGCTGCCGGTTGAAGTGCACGATGTAAAAATCCTGCCCGAGATGTTTTTCCCAGAACGCGACCGGATCCTCAGGCTCCCTCGGGCGGAACGGCACCGACAGGTTGGCCACCCCTGCAACGCGGTCAGCGTGAAGGAGCGCCTGGTGCCAGACGACAATCGCTCCCCAGTCATGGCCAACGTGGATCGCCTTCTCGATACCCAGCGCATCGAGCAGCCCGCAGAGGTCGCCGGTCAGGTGATGGCAATCGTAAGCCGTCACATCCGCCGGACGGCTGGAGTCACCATATCCGCGTTGGTCCGGCGCGATCACGTGGTATCCGGCCTGGACGAGCGGCTCGACCTGGTGTCGCCAGCTATAGGCTATCTCCGGCCAACCGTGCGCAAGCAGGATCGGGATGCCTCCCTCGCCCGCCTCGTGAACAGCGAGTTCGACGCCGTTGGCCCGAATCATTCGTGGTTCCGGGAATTCACTCATGGCAATACCTCTTGACTGAAATCATCTGCGCTGTCGACCGGCTCGAACCCGAGCAGGGTCTTCGCCCTCGTGATGTTGCGATAGCCCCGTCGGTTGTCGGAGAGGATGAAGAACACGTCGAAGCGTTCCGGCGGCACATAATCCAGCGCCAGTTCGAAGGCCCGGACTACATCGCGTTGGCTGTTCCACACGGAAAACTGGCGCGCGTTCGAGGGCCTGTCCTCTGCGTTCGCGAAGCCGATACGAAGACAGGTGATTTCGAGTCCATGGTTGTCCGCGTAATGGCGTGCGATCGCCTCGCCCCAGACCTTCGTGGCGGCATACAGGTTGCGCGGCCTGACTGCCATGGTTTCGTCGATCAGGCGCAGACGCTCGGGCACGTTTTCATATTCTCCCGCAACGAGGCTCCGGTAAGGCTCGACGAGTTCCCACCCGGCCACCACTGCACCACTACTCGCAAACACGATCCGCCGAACGCCTGCATGCGCGGCGGCCTCGAAGACGTTCCGCGTGCCGACAACGTTCGTGTCGTGAAGGTCGTCCCAGCCGAAACTGTCGTCAATCTTTGCGGCAAGGTGTATGACCGTGTCGACGCCCTCAAACGCAGGGCAAATGGCATCAAAGTCGCCAAGGCTCGCACGCGTTGTCGGGTATTCGGCCACGTCCGACCTGTTGAGCGCCGACAATTCATGCGAGGCAGACAGTCTCTTCGCGAGCGCGGAGCCGACAAGGCCGCTCATGCCGGTGACCAGGATCTTCGCCATGCCGGCCGCTCCTATCCACTGACGCGCGAGAAAAGCCACGGCAACGACACATCCATTCGATAGTCGACGCTCGAATGGTTGTCGTCGAACTCCTCGTAATGATGTGAGATCCCGCGCTCATCGAGCCGCTTCGTCAACTGGCGAGCGCCGAACACCAGGTTGTACTGGTCACTGGCCCCACAGTCGATGTAGATGCCCTGGAGCGACGCGAGATTCTCGACGACGTCTTTGCGTTCGATCATGCGAACCGGATCGAAACGCAACCAGTTGTCCCATCGCTCCGCAATCACCTCGCAAGTGTCGAGCGTAACCGGCAGACGGATTCCGTAAGGCGCATCCGGTGCCGGATCGTAGGTCGCCGCCATGGCTAACATCATAAGATGGTGCATGTCAGACCCGGCGATCTTCTTCGAACCGCGGAGTCGGTCGATGAACGCCTCGATACGGCCGTTGTATCGAGCAAGATGCATCACCGTCTTCGGCAGATCCCCAAGGTAACACCAGTCGAAAGCCATATCGCCGGAATGGCAGGCAATCGCACCCCAATGCTCCGCATGCAGCATGCCGTGCGCAATCGCGCCATATCCGCCGCTGGACTTCCCGAACAGGGCCCGCGACGATCGACCGGCGCGCACGCGATACCTGCTCTCGATTGCCGGAATCATTTCCAGGGTAAGGAAGTCCGCCCAGTTCCCCATCGTTGCCGAATTGATGTACTGGTTGCCGCCGAGAGACGTGAAACAGTCCGGCAGGGCGACAATCACCTTGCCCATCTTGCCTTCCGCTACAAGGCGGTCGATACGTTGTGGCACGCTCTCACCAAACGCCTTCCAGCCGACGTGCGCGAAGCCGCTGCCCGTGAACCCCACGATGTCGACAAACAAGGGGTACTCTTCGCTTTCCTTGTCGTAGCCCGGCGGCAAGTAGATCGCAACCGAACGCACCGCCGGGTCGCCCAGCACATTGCCTTCAAGGGCTGAGGACTTGATTTCAAGGTACTCAATCCTGCCTTGCGGCAGCGCGAAGTTTTGTTCGGGCATCGTCAGGGCTCCTGTCGCGAAGCGATCAGGATAGCAAAGACCGGATAAAAAAAGGCGGAAGCACTGCCCCGGAGGGACAGGTTCCGCCAATAGGGAAGCTCGTTGTCGTCAGGCGCCTCGCCTGCTTGTCATTCGCTCCGTCAGCGCTGCCATCGCCCTGACGGTCATCTCCACCGCCATCAGGCTGACGAGCTTGATGCGGGCAAGTATCGGGAGATGGCTGCTCCGGTCGAGCCGGCTGTGCATTTCGACCATCACGGGACTACGTTCACTGAACCTTCGAACACGAAGCGAGACTTTGCTGAACAGGTAGACCGCAAGAACGATGAAAAGCAGGCCGGGGATCACCGGCAGAATAAAGCCCAGCATGCCCAACATGAGGAACATCACGCCGACGATGAGATAGATTGCCTTTGTCACCTTGCCCAATTGCCTCGTGCGCGAATGATTCATGCCGTGTCCTGTTCCCTGACCGTGCTGGTGCACCTGAACGTGAACAGTGCAGCATCTGTGCCAGATCGTTAAGCCATTGTTTTATATTCATTTTGTTCCGGCTGCGGGCATGGCGTAGTGAGCAAACAGACCAATCGGAGGCGAATTTGACAACGGAACCGGTCAACGTCCGCGGTGTGAACCGTGTCACGTTTCGAAAAACGCATTTTGTTACTATGGACTGTCCGCGCCGACTGTCGCGGTTGGGCGAGAGTTCAATGAAAGCAACAAAGGCATCCGTTCAACCGGACCCCTTAAACAGTATCGCACCCTCGAATCTCCAGGCCGCGCTGCGGGGTTTTTACACGCCGCCGAAGCCCGGCCCGGTCGTGATCGGCAAAGGCGACTTGATCGGTCTCCTCAGGACGCTGCCTTCGCTCTCGACCGAGGACCACGTCGACCCGATCCTGGTCCAGATCGACAAGTACCATCGCGGAACGAGTCTTTCCCCGGACGACCATGCGCTCATCGCGTTCGTGGATGATGCGGTCACGCAAATCCTCAGGCAGACCGACCTCGACTTCAAGATCGAGGCATTTGTGCGTGACTTTGCTCCCTTCCTTGCCGTCATTGCGCTCGAGCAGGACGTCAAGGCCCTGGTAGCCCCACAGCCGATCCTGTCGATGATCGATCGCCTGATTCGATCGTGCATCGGCTGGAGTGAAGACCTCGGTATCCTCGGCGACCAGTTCATGGAGAAGATCGAGGTCATCGTGCGTGACGCGGTGCGGGGTCGCACTACCCTGGAGCAGTGCGCAAGCGATCTCGACGCGTTCTTCGACAAGGAAGAGCCCGTCTACGAGACCATGGAACAACGCCTGTGTGACTCGCAACTGTCGGTTCTGGCGGGCCAGAAAGCGAAGTACTACGCGGCGCAACTACTCAACCAACAGATGACGGGCAAGCAGTTGCCGCTCTTCATCATCTTCATGCTGCAAGGTTCCTGGTACGAGTTCCTGCAGAACGTCTTTATTGGCTACGGTTTGAAATCGAAGGAGTGGACCCGGGCCAGCAAGCTGACCGAGTCAGTCATCGGCTCGCTGCAGCCAACTGCTGACAACGACCGCCAGCGCAGCCTGATGGCCTCCCTGCCGGAGAGCATCAAGGCGTTTTGTGCAGAACTGACGTTCGACACCACCCCCATGGAGACCTGCCTCGCCGATATAACAGGCGAATACGAACTCATCGCGGCCGGTTCGCCTTCAGGCCCCTGCGATTTCGACTTGCTGGAAATCGACGCGTCGATGGGAGAAGGCAACCGTACGATCGAGCGGGACATGTTGAAGCAGATAGAGCG
>JAGRIN010000141.1:3976-7764 GCA_020443245.1 Pseudomonadales bacterium | reverse complement strand
TATCCGCTTGCGTCAGTGCCTCCATTTCTCGTCAGTGAGCCGGCGTAATCCGGTAGAGTGAGTGATTCGTTTCACCGGTCACATAGAGCGCGCCGCCGGCCGAGGCGATACCCTGGAATACCTGGGAGGGTGGTTGGGCAGGTGACGCAGCCTGTGTGCCGGGCGGAATCTCCGCCAGCAGCGTTCGATTGCCGGCGCTGTCGACTTCCACGACGTGTCCGGTGTCGGCCTCCACCACGACAAAACCGTTTGGCGTCACGACAAAGCCTTCCGGTGTGGTCAGGTTGTCCGCGACGACGTAGGGTTCAGGCAGCGGTTTGCCGTCGGAGGCGATCATGAGAATCTGGCCGCGTTGCCGGTCGGAGAGATAGAGGTCGCCCTGTTCCACCACGAGACCGGTCGGGGCAGGCAGGTCCGACGCGTAGACGATCTCTTCGCCGTTTTCGCGTAGCCCGACGACGCGATGCTTGCCGTGTTCGGCCACCACGACCTCACCATGGTAGCGGACGGCGGACACGGGCAGTGCGGCCTCATATCTCGCAATCCGCTTGTGCCGAACCGGGTCCCAGACGCGTACGTCGCCGTCGAACCAGGAAGTCAGGATCAGGTTTTCCCCGTCTTGTGCAACGTTGAGCGCGCCGCCCATTTCGCTGACGCCGACGATGGCGCGTTGCACGAAAGTCTCTTCGCCCGATTTGATGTTGTAGCCACGGATCGCGTGGAGATCGGCGACGATGGCTGTGTCGCCGGAGATTGCGATGCCGCCCGCATGCGACATGCCGGCGGGTTGCAGCGTCGTCATGCTGCCGTCCGTATCGACACGTTTGACGAACCCATCGGCGAAACTCGAGACGAAGATACGTCCCTTGTCGTCAAAGTCGAAGTTGTCCAGCCCCTTCTCCAGGTGCGCCACAACGGTCTTGTTGGTGCCATCGATCCGGATAACATCGCCGGTTCCTGTATCGAGCACATGCAGGTGGCCTTGCTTGTCGAATTTCACTGACGCAGGGGTTTCCAGTCCCGTCGCTTCGACGCGCATGGTTTTGTCGTCGACGTTGAAACTCACAACTTCGCCCGTAAACCATCGCGGGCCGTAGAGCCGGTCGTCCGGTCCCCAGTCCATGCCATTCAGTCCGCATCCAGGGCCGAGCGAATCGCTGATCAGTCGAGGCGACCGCGCGCCCACTGGATCGAGTTCGTAGAGTTTGTCGCCAAGGAAGCATTGTGAGACGAAGAGACGATCGTCGGGCGAGAACGTGATCGGGTTTGGCCCCGGTTCAAGCTGCGCGGCAACGATCTTGTTGCCATCTGGCGTGAGGCCTGCGACCTCGCCTGTCAGGATAGACGTCCAATACATTGTGCCCGATTTTGAGAACGCCAGGTCATCAGGGCCGGTGATACCGTCCCTCGCGGTGTAGCGCTTCAATTCGTCGCCGGACTCCGGGTCGATGACGGTAATGTCCGAGCCGACGACCGAAGCGACATACAGGTTGCCATCCGGCCCAAAGTGAACACCGTTCGCGCCGGCGATGCGTGAACCCGTTGCGATCACCTCGACCCTGGTTCGATCGTCTCCGCTCTGGGTCGCAGGTGGCGGCGACTCCGTCTTTTCACATCCGGCCAATGCGAGGCATGCAGCGATAGCGGGTAACCGGATGTTCATGGCGTCAGTCTCTCTTGTAGGTACCGACCAGGCGGTTCATGCCGATCAACGATGGTTCGATCTCCCGGAGCAGTTCCCAGAGTGACAGGCCGGAAGGCAGCGCCTTGTCGTCGTTCAGTGCGAGCACCCAGAAAAAGTAGTTGTGGGTGCCGTGGCCATTGGGTGGCATTGGTCCGCCGTATCCTGTCTTGCCGAAATCGTTTTTGCCCTGGGTATAGCCGCCTTCGCCTTCCGGCAGTGAGCTGACATTGCCGGGAATGTTGTAGAGCACCCAATGTACGAAGCCGTAAGTGCCCGCGGGCGTAACGAGCGGTGCGTCCGGGTCGTGACACACGATGGCAAGTGCCTTGGTACCGTCCGGCACCCTGGCGATCGAGAGGGCGGGCGATATATCTTCGCCTTCGCCGGTGTGTTTCGCGGGGATCGCGCCCCCGTCCTTGAACGCGCTGCTCGCCAGTGTCATGTCGGAAAGTGCGAAGCCCATGATTACCTCCTGAAAAGCCGTTGCAAGGGCCGGTAGTATAAACACACTGAACCGGGATTTGCGAAACGTGGCGCACGCACCTGACGTGCAATAATGCAGGTATCAGAGAGGGAGGTGGAATGAACTATACAAAAGAAAAAGAAATCGATGGTGTCCTGCAGAGAGACTTCGCGATTGAGGTTGGCGGCGAGACCGTTCCGTGTGTGATCTGGTTGCCAAAGGACGCATCCGGTTCGCGAACACTGATCGTGATGGGTCACGGTGGTTCGCAGCACAAGAAGACGCCAGGCATACGCAGTCGTGCGGTCGAATATGCGCAGCGATTCGGCTGGGCCACGATCGCCGCTGACGCACCGGGGCACGGCGACCGCATTACGCGCGAAGAAGCAGAACGTATGGCGCAGGAAGTCGGTGCGAGAGTCCGCGGCGAGGCTGCCGGACCCGCATTCGACAGCGATCGAATGAAACAGATGGCAGAGCGCGGGCAGAAAGCGGTCGTCGAGTGGAAGGCGATGCTGGATGCGGTGCAGGCGCTCGATGAGGTGGGCAATGACAAGGGTGTCGGCTACTGGGGCGTATCGATGGGGACCGCGTTCGGCGTTCCGTTCGTTGCTGCTGAACCCAGGATCGATTGCGCGATATTTGGCCTCGCCGGGCTTCGTGAGGGCGCGAACTACATGCAGGAAGCGGCGGCATCTATCACGATTCCGGTCGAGTTTGTGTTCCAGTGGGAAGATGCGGTCGCACCACGTGAGGCAGGGATCGCACTTTTCAACGCGTTCGCCTCAAAGGAAAAGTCGATGCACATCAACCCTGGTGGGCACCTCGATATTCCGGACTTTGAGCGGGACGCCTGGACGGCATTCTTGTGCCGTCACCTGGCGCGAGACTAGAACACCATATTGAGTTTCATATCATCGGGCAGGACTGCCAGTATGTTCTGGACGGTCTCGCCCGGCGTTTCTCCGGATGTGTCGATCGTCATCGACGGTCCCGGTAAAGAAGGCAACTCGTAGTCGCCGCGCGCCAGTGACTCCTCGACGGCCTGGAAGTTGGCGACCTTGTCGAGGTCGACGCGTTCGGGTGACTCGATGCGGGTTCTCAGGTCTTCGCTCGCGCAGGTCAGGCCAATGAAGAGGCCAATGCCCGCGGATTCTTCCGCGGCACGTATGAACGATGCAAAGAGTCCCATCGGGATTGAGGGTTCGTAGGTGAATGTCGCGATGAGACCATCCTCGTATCCGGCAAGTGCACGTTCGACAATGGTCTTGTAGATGTCGTTGCGTAGCTCGAAGAAGTCTTCCGAAGAGCCGAAGACAGGTCCAAGGAGCGAGTTCAGGAGCTGGAAGTTGAGAAAGGGAAACGACAACTCCTTTGACAGTTCCAACGCCACGGTCCGCTTGCCCACGCCGGGGGCGCCGTGAAGAAAGATCAGGTGCACTGCTGTTTCGCTCCGAGTGGCCACGCGCGCTGACTACGATACTATAAAGGCGCATAGACCACAGCAGGGGAGCGAGCCATGACATCACAACCGTTCGCGGGCATTCGTGTCGTCGAATTCGGCCAGTTCGTCGCCGTGCCGTTCTGCGGCCAACTGCTCGCGGAAGGCGGAGCGGAAGTCATCAAGGTCGAGTCGCCCGA
>JAGRIN010000141.1:0-3945 GCA_020443245.1 Pseudomonadales bacterium | reverse complement strand
CGAGTCCCGTATCTTCGTTTCACGCAATCGCGGCAAGCACACGCTGCCACTGAAGCTGAGCGATGAAGGTGCAAAGCCTGTGATCGACGCCTTGTTGTCATGGGCCGATGTCGTTCTCATGAACTTTCGCCCTGGGCTCGCAGAGAAGATGGGAATCGATTCGAAGACGTTGCACGCGCTTCATCCACGCCTTGTCATCGGGGAGATCACACCCTTCGGCAAGCAGGGACCGGATGCTTCCCTTTCTGCAATGGATATTGTCGTGCAGGCACGCAGTGGCCTCATGGCGGCGATGGGCAGGATTGTAGATGGCCGCCCGGCACCGGGAGAGCCGGTCATCTCCGACTATATGGCCGCCATGTCGCTTGCCTTCGGTATCTCCTCAGCGCTGTTTCGACGCGAACGTACCGGTGTTGGCGGCATCGTCGACGTCTCGCTGATGAAGGCGGCGATGACTCTCACCAACAACCAGCTCGTGCGTTCGGAGGATCTCGATCGCGACAAGCATCTTGAACGGATCGAGTTATTGAATCGCCAGCGACGGGATGGAGAATCTTTCGAGACCCAGATGGGTGCAATCCCGACCGCCCGCGTGCTGCCCTTGCGCGCGATCTACTTTCGTACCTATGAAGCCGCCGACAGCACCATTGCGATCGCCTGTGCGAGTCGTGCGTTGCAGGTGCGTTTCCTTAAAGCGCTCGATCACGCGGATCCGAGCCTTGAGTCACCGGGAGATGCACGGTACGACGACGTTTACTACACAACACTTCAGGCCGAGATCGAGGCAAAGATCCGCTCGAAGAGTGCGGCGGAGTGGGTGACGATCCTGAACGATGCGGGCGTGCCGGTCTCGACTGTCAAGTTTCCGATCGAGATGTTCGAGGACCCGCAAGCCGAGGCAAACGGCATGTTTTACATTGTCGAACATCCGACGGCCGGCAGGTTTCGCGTCTTGTCACCGCCTGTCAGCCTCGACAACGAAGGCTTCAGGGCGCCTCCGGCAACGCCTCCCTTTGCGAGCGAGACAAGACGACTGCTCGGCGAGTTGGGCTTCGATGAGCCCGGAATCCAGACGCTGCTCGACGCGGGTGTCACGCGATCGGGCTAATCGATCACGTTGAGGTGCACTTGTCCCAGCGCCCCGAAGTCCCCGACGTAATCGCCGGCCGAGCCTACTTGCCAGCGCGTATACGAGCCTGTGAAAACAACCATGCCGCGTCGCAAATGTCGCTTGTGCGCGTGGAGTCCGCGGGCAAGGGTAGCGATCGATTCGAAATGATCATCGATGTGCCCGAGTGCGGCGACTTCCTGCACGAGGGCTCCATTGTGTCGCAGCCCGACGACCAGGCCCTCGTAGTCGAGGTCCGGGTCTGAAAACGGGCCTACTGCAATGCCCCATTGAGAAAGGTTGTCGGCAACGCGGGCCCCGCGACTCGGCTTTCCGAGCAGTCTGTCCTGGTTGATTTCGAACGCGGGTGCGACCGCCTCGACTGCAGTCCGCGCGTCGGCAGCGCTGACGTTTGCACCGGACAGATCGGTGCCGAGTCGAAAGGCAAGTTCGTTTTCCAGGCCGAGACGGCCAATGCCCGAGAGGCTTACCGTGCCCGCATCCGCGATTACGCGTCGACCGAGTATGTAACCGAATGGCCTGATGCCGGGACCGAACACATCACGCGCAGCACCCGAAGTCAGGCCGATCTTGTAGCCGGCGAGCTTGTCGCCGCCCATGCGGTAGGTTTCGAGAACCTGGAGCAGCAAAGACTGCCCCTCATCGACGGTCAACTCAGGCAGCGAACCATCGGCGATGGTGCCGGTTTCATTCCCCGCCCGGAGGATGTCGATCGCGTTCGTCATGGCGCACAGGTTAAACCATACCGCGTCGCAGGACGACAGTGGCGATCACGCAGCGAGTGGGGTCGTCAGGTGAGCGTGCAGAAGATCGAACAAGGTACCGGCTTTGAGTCGTCTTGCGTCGAACCAGGGGTCCAGTGTCAGTTGGTTGAAGCGTTCTCGCGCGGCGGTCTTCTCGGCGACATACCCCATCGTCCAGTTCTCGAAGTGACGACGCTCTATGGCCGTAAATTCCAGCAATACAACACGATCATGACGCAGGTCGCACTGGATGCGTTCGAAGGTGGCTTCCAGGTCCTGGCATCGTCCTTCGAGAACCTGTGCAAAGCATCGCTCGTTGAACATCAAGGCGCCGGTCAGGCCCGCAGACGCGTTTCGTTTGCGCGATACGTCGAGCACTTCGCGAACCTCATTATCGAGTCTTGCGGGTTCAATGCAGTTGTGACTGATATAGATCACCTGGGATAACGTATTACTGTTCAAGTCTCGCTCCGCTCGAGTGGGTTTGAAGGAACGTGTCGATGTCGCTTGCCGGCATGGGACGACTGATGAGATAACCCTGTGCTTGTGAGCAGCCGTTTGCCTGCAATTCTTCATACTGCTCGCGTGTCTCGACGCCTTCGGCCAATGTCCTCATTTCCATGCTCTCGCCGAGCCTGAGGATGCTGGCGACAAGCTTCTTGATCCGGGGAGTCTGCTCGCATCGGACAAATGCCTGGTCGATCTTGAGCTTCGAGAAAGGGAAGCTGTTCAGGTAGCTGAGAGATGAGTAGCCCGTTCCGAAATCGTCCATGGCGATGCTGATCCCCATGTCCCTGAGTGCCCAGAGCATCTCGATGACGCGATCGCTGTCGTCCATCAGTACGCCTTCGGTGATTTCCAGCTCAAGTCTTTCAGGTGGGAGACCGGTCGACGCCAGCACTTCCTCGACCAACAGCGGAAAGCGTTCGTTCCGGAATTGAATCGGTGAGACATTGACGCCGACCATAACAGACGCGGGCCATGTCATGGCCTGTTCGCATGCACGACGCAGGACCCATTCACCGATCGCGTGGATTTCTCCGATCTGTTCAGCGAGCGGTATGAATTCGATCGGCGAAACCATGCCCCGTCCAGGCCGTTCCCATCGCACCAACGCTTCGAAACCGCGAACCTGGCCCGTCTCCATTTCGACCTGGGGTTGGTAGACCAGCGACAATTCACGGCGTGCGATGGCACTGCGTAGCGCAGCCTCCATTTCTCGTTGCGCGACTGCCCTGTGTTCGAGCGCGGGTTCGAAGAATCGAAACGTTCCGCCACCGGCACCTTTCGCCGCGTAGAGCCCGAGGCTTGAATGCTTCAGCAGATCCTGAGGATCTTCCCCGGCAGACAGTAGTGCGATGCCCACGCTCGCGCCGATATGTATCTGTTGGCCTTTCATCAAAAAGGGGCGGGAGAGGATCTCGATCGCCCGGCGCGCTGCCGATTCGGCGCCTTCCGGCTGGCTGCCACTGCACTGGATGATCACGAACTCATCCCCGCTGAGGCGGATCAACACGTCGTCACCGCGCGTAACGCTCTGCAGCCTCCGTGCCACGAGTCGCAAGAGTTCATCGCCGGCGGCAATGCCCATCGTGTCGTTGACGACCTTGAATCGATCCAGGTCCATCGTCAGGACGGCGAGGCGTGATGCATCGGAAGCGGCCGACCACGCACTGACGATATCGTCGTATACAAGACGATTGCCGAGGCCGGTGAGGGGATCGTGACGGATCGACTGGCTTTCTGCCGACGGCAATTCACTGGTGGTCGAAACAAGATACAGGAGCCGCGTACCATTGACGGGCGCATCGATATGTATGCGAATCGAGTCTTCGTCACGGCGAATGGAAAGCGTCTCGGTCTCATCGGTTCGCAGCGCGTTCTCGAGCCGTTGCCGGAAGGTCTCGCTGCCGATCCCCGCAGCGCCGATGAAATCCGTAAAGGATTGACAGGCTACAGGGCCGGCGCCTTTCGGCACGAGCAGTTCTCCGGCCTTCGCATTGCTCCACATCACGCAATGCCGGGCGTCGAGCGCGACGACACCGAGTGCGCGACTCGCCTCGAGCAGTCCAG
>JAGRIN010000140.1 GCA_020443245.1 Pseudomonadales bacterium | reverse complement strand
GGTTGCACGATCGATCGGTCTCGATCGTGACGATATTGCGCGCGATTATCCCTGCGAGTTCGTTTCAACGGGCCTCGAGTTTCTGATCGTACCGGTTCGCTCGCTTGAGGCACTTCGCAGGATAAGGATGACAGGCAATGAGTTCGGCAGGGGCCTGTATGCCTTTTGCGAGCAGGGCTACGATTCGACGCAGGATCTCGCCGCACGGATGTTCGCCCGGTCGCTGGGGGTCTTCGAGGACGCGGCGACGGGCAGTGCTGCCGGGTGCCTCGCGGGATACCTCTCGAAGCACGGGCTAGGTGTTGCGGCGGATGGTCACGTGCGGGCGAGCCTTGCACAGGGGTACGAGGTCGGTCGGCCCTCGGCGCTATACCTCGATGCGTGCCGGACCGGGGAGGCGTTTGAGATTCGCGTTGGAGGCAGAGTACGATTCGTGGCAGAAGGGGAGTGGCTCCTCTGATCACGGATGCGAAGGCCATGGAAAAATTGACGATCACGGTCAACGAGCTGCCATTATCGTTCGTCGATACCGGTGGAACGGGCACCCCGATCCTGTTCGTGCACGGCAATTCAGGCTCATCACACGATTTCCACCGCCAACTCGGTAGCGACCTTGCGCGGGACTATCGGCTGATTGCGATGGATCTGCCAGGGCATGGCGATTCCGGTTGGGCGAAGCTGTCGCAATATGGCATCCCGTTCTATGCCGAGACGATGGTGACGCTCGCTAGATCCCTGGATGCCGAGGCGGGCGTGTTCGTTGGCTGGAGCCTGGGTGGCCATGCCGTGCTCGAAGCGGTTCCCGAACTTCCCGCGGCGAAGGGTTTCGTGATTTTCGGCACGCCGCCTCTGCGGTGCCCACCCAATATCGAAGAGGCTTTCCTGCCCAATCCCGACTTTGGCGCGGGGATGCAGGCAGAGCTGGACGAGGGCCAGGCTTCGAACTATGCCGCCTCGTTTCTGGGCCTGGATTACGACAGGTCGCTTGCCGAGAGTTTTGCGCGCCAGATTCTTCGCACAGATCCCGCAGCGCGGGCGGGGCTGGCTTCGAGCGCCGCACGACCCTTTGTCGACGAGGTGCTGCTGCTTTCGTCCATGACACAGCCGCTTGCGATCTTTCACGGGGAACAGGAAAAGCTGGTGGACATCGCGTACCTTCGTTCTCTGAAGGCGCCCACGTTGTGGCGCAACGCAGTGCAGGTCATCGAAGATGCGGGTCATGCGATCCAGGTCGAACAGCCAGCCCGGTTCAATGACTTGCTGCGCGCGTTCCTCGCGGACATCGGCGCGTGAGCGACAATCCGGCACTCAGCATGATGCCGCCCCACGGGCAGGCGATCGGCATTGAATTCCTGCGCCAGGAGGGCCAGAAGATCATCGTGCGCGTGCCTTACGCCGATCATCTCGTCGGAGACCCGGACACCGGCGTTATTCACGGCGGCGTCATCACAGCGACGCTCGATAACGCGTCGGGATGGGCGATCCGGTGCCATCGTGATTTCGCGGAAGGGCTCTCGATGGCGACCCTGGATATTCGTATCGACTATATGCGCCCCGCGGAGCCGCATGTGGAGCTGCTGGTCGAAGCCGAGTGCGTCAAGATGACCCGAAATGTCGCATTTGTGCGCGCGGTGGCGCACGAGGGGGACACTTCGGACCCCGTAGCCACGTCAGTGGCGTCGTTCATGATGGGCACGCCGAACGCACCGCGCGAGTAAAACGAGGGGTCAGGATTTGACCCTGGATGAGACGCCTTACCCTATATTTACAGCAATTTGACGCACTGCAGTTTACTTTACTCCTGCTTAACGTTAAGTTAGCGCGTTGAGGCAGCAGCGTCCCCACTTTTGACGCGTCGCCTCGGGGGTAAAACAAGCGACATTAGCGACAAGAGTTAAGCGACAAAAGCGACACTTCGAGGGAAAATCCATGTCAAACCTTAGACCAAGCCCGTTGGGCGTGGCTTTGCTTTGCGCGTCTGCAATCTCCGCGCCAGGCATAGCACAAGCAGCCCAGTCCGGGAGGCAGATCGAGGAAGTCGTCGTGACCGCGGAGCGGAAAGAATCATCCGTCCAGGACACGTCGATCTCCATTACGGCCTTTACATCTGAAATGATCGACGATTTCGGTATCAAGAATCAGTCCGACCTTCAGAACATGGTGCCGGCAACAACAATCCAACCGTATGACTCCGCGATTCGTGGTGTCGGGCGCAACTTCCGGAACCTTGGCGGTGACCCGGGTGTTGCGACCTATATGAACGGCGTTTATTCCGAAGACCTCTATACGGTGACGATCGGTTCTCTCTGGGACATCGAGCGCATCGAGATCCTTCGTGGCCCGCAGGGCACGCTGTACGGCCGCAACGCTGTCGGCGGCGCGATGAACTTCATCTACAAGCGCCCGACTGACACCTTCGAGTTTTCAGCGAAGACCACCATTGGTGACTATGGCACACGCGATGTCTACGGCGTGATTTCCGGTCCGCTGATCGAAGGCAAGCTGAATGGCCGGCTCACGGCATCGAAGCGCAAGCACGACGGTTGGGTCGAAGAAAAGAGCGGCCTCGGTCCTGACCTCGACAGCGGCGACGAACAGAACGTCGCACTGCAACTCGAGTGGAACATCACTGACAACCTGACGGCGAACCTGCGCAGCAACCAGGCGAATGTCGACCGGGTCATGGGCGGCGCCAATGGCGGCGGCCTGATCGTGCTGACGGGTGAGAACGTTTACGGCGACCAGCTCCGCGACTTCACGCGCTATTCAGAGAGCCTGCGTGCAGTCGATCCGGCGGAAATGAATCCGCTGAGCTCGGCATTCGTCGACCCGACGCAGCCCATCATCAACTTCACGAACCCGACGACCGGTACGACGATCCAGGGACAATATGTCCGTCCCGGCGTCGATCCCGCCTCTTCGGTGATCAACTACGGCCGCGGCCTCACGTACAGCAATTCCGATTGCGTGTTCCTCGACCGTTCTGACATCAAGGGCTCGGACCTGTGTGCCTACACCAATGGCCTGAACAACGAGAAGTTCGACCAGCAGGGCAACCAGCTCGAATTTGCGTGGGATCTCGCCAACGGCTGGCAAGTGAAATACATCGTCGGATACAACTCGCTGCTGTATGAGCGCACCACCGATGACGACTCCGTCGCCAGCACGACGGAAGACCGTCAGTTTTACTTGAACCATGAAGCCGAGTATCTCTCCAACGAACTCCAGTTGTTCTGGGATCTCGGGGATAACCTCTCGTTCACTTCTGGCGTGTTCTACTACAACTCGACAATCGACCAGCGCTACGACTTCTACTCGTCGACGGGTTCGAACAAGTACACGAACCCGGCGTTCGCGTTGGATACGATCCTTGCCACGGTTGCACCGGGCGCGGTACCGGGCAATCCGCCCCTTACGTATCTCGCTGGCGCGACGCCGGTTGACGTCAATTCCGCGAAGGAAGCCGCGATTGCAGCGAATGCGCCGGTTGGTTCTTTCACAATCGCGACCGGCCCCTGGCTGGGTGATGCGACCCTGGGCAGCGTGCCGCACGGCCCGACGACCCTGGGTTCGGATACTCACTCGCTGAACAAAACCGTCCGTGACGCGTTTGCGATCTATACACAGGGCGTCTGGGACATCAATGACAAGTTCACGCTGACACTCGGCTTGCGTTACGCCGAAGACGATGTCACCGGTGAGGAGCAACTTGCGCAGTACGCCGAAACGGAGTCTATCCTTGACGCGCTCGGCCTCAACCTCGCCACCGTGAACATACTGCGTGGTGCGGTCAGTCCGACGACGCTGCAACTGACGGGTGCAGTCGAACCCTGGATCGGCGGCGTGCCGATCACGTTCGGCGCCTACCGCGAACTGCATCGCAAGGACAAGAAGCTCACCTGGCGCGTAAACCTTGACTACAACCTGACCGACAACGTCCTGGTTTACGGCAACGTGACGACGGGCTACCGTTCCGGTGGTTTCAACCTCGCGTTCTTCAGCCAGACACCGCAGTACGAGCCTGAAGAGTTGACTGCCTACGAACTGGGCATGAAGGGCCAGTTCCTGGACAACACGCTTCAGGCGAACGCCTCGGTCTACTTCTACGATTACTCCAGCATTCACACGTACACTGAAGAAGCCTGTCCGGCGGTTCCGACACCGCAGAGCATGCAGAGCGCTTGTGCGGTCTCCGAATCCACGACATCGGTCCAGGCTGCGCCCGGCGCCGAGGTCAAGGGCTTCGAGCTGGAACTGCTGTGGCTTGCGACTGACAACCTGACGGTTGGCGGCAACTACTCGTTCACCGACAGCAAGTACTCCAAGTCGTTCATCATCGTCGACGGGGCTGATCCGACGACCCCCGGCCAGATCTATGATGCAACCAACGAGTACCAGCGTGCACGTGACATCAACGGTAACCAGCTCCTGCAGGTGCCGAAGAACAAGGCGACTGCCTACGCGAGCTACCGTTTTCCGCTGGGTGACAATGGCGATCTGAACCTGTTGGGCAACTGGAGCTACATCGATGATGTGTACTTCTCTGCCTACGAGTCACAGCTCGACCTCGCGCCGTCGTACGATCGTGTGGACCTCCGCGCGACCTGGACGAGCCCGCGCCAGAGCTGGGTCGTTAGCGCATTCTGCAACAACGTGTTCGACGAGATCGGCATTCGCCAGATCGAGCGTCGCGGTGTCGCGGACGGCTATCGCCGCAACGCGCAAGTCACCGAGCCGCGGTTCTACGGTGTCGAGGTCACCTACTCGATGCAGTAACCCGGTATTACCGGCTGACAAAAAGGCGACCTTATGGTCGCCTTTTTTTTGACCAAAATTTGTCAGGCTTCGGCCGCGAGGCTTTTCCTGGCGGTTCCGGCCCACGATCAAATGAGCGCGCCATCATCCCGTTCGGCGGTGTAAAATGGGCGGATGAAGATTCTCCAACAGCTTCGTGAAGAAGGCAGGGCGCAGGATATGCAGGCGCTCGTCGAGCACATTCCGTATGCGCGCTTTCTCGGTATCGAGGTCGACCGCAAAGGCAATGAAATCACGACAGTCATGCCGTTTCGTGAGTCGCTGATCGGCAATACCATGTTGCCCGCAATCCATGGCGGCGCGATCGGGGCGATGCTGGAGATCACCTCGGTTATCCAACTGCTTTTTGACACCGCCTGCGAACGCCTGCCCAAGACCGTCGATATCTCGGTCGACTACCTGCGTTCCGGTCGTCCGGTCGACACGTTCGGACGTGCCATCGTGACGCGGCAGGGACGACGCGTCGCCAACGTCCGCGCCGAGATCTGGCAGGAAGAGAAGGCCCGGCCCATCGCCGCCTCCCATGGCCACTTCCTGCTAACGCCAGCCTGATCTCCTGCCTTCGGGCGTTTGCGTAATAGCGTGCGGCGGGGGAACTTGCGAGCCGGACGAGGGGTGACCTATGCTACGTTTTTCGTCATGAACCAACGTTTCACAATGCCAACCAAGAGGAAGCCCCAATGGGTGATGTATACATAATCGAAGCCTGTCGCAGCCCGATCGGCAAGCGCGGCAAGGGCCTTGCCGGTCTTAAGCCAGCAGACCTGCTGGGCGCTGTCCAGAAGGCCGCGCTCGATCGCAGCGGCATTGCGCCCGAGAAAATCGACCAGGTCATCGGCGGCTGCGTGTCCCAGGTCGGCGAGCAGTCATTCAATATCGCACGTATCGCCTGGCTCTCGCAGGGATTGCCGATGGAAGTCGCGGCAACGACTGTGGATTCGCAGTGCGGTTCCAGCCAGCAGGCGACTTCCATGGGCGCGACGATGGTCGCTTCAGGCATCGAGAACGTCGTCATGAGTTGCGGCGTCGAGATGATGAGCCGCGTGCCGCTCGGTTCCAACATGAAAGACGGCTCTCCGATGGGGGAGAGTTACGCGAGCCACTACCAGCCCACGAGCCAGTTCATGGGTGCGGCGATGATTGCCGAGGAATACCAGATCACGCGTGACGATACCGACCAGTTCGGGCTCGAGAGCCAGCAGAAGGCGATCCGGGCCTGGGAAGAAGGCCGTTTCGACCGCGAAATCGTACCGATTGAGGCGCCGGTGCTCGGTGAAGACTTCAAGCCAACCGGCAAGACCCGCACGGTGTCGAAAGATGAGGGCCTGCGCGAAACAACCCTCGAAGGACTGAAGAAGCTGGAGCCGGTCCCCGGCCAGTCGATTCATACTGCCGGTACCAGTTCGCAGGTGTCCGATGGCGCTGCCGCCGTCATCATGGCGTCGGAGGCGGCCGTCAAGGAACTCGGGCTGAAGCCACGAGCGAAGATCGTCGCCACCACGCTGGTCGGTGTCGATCCTGTAACGATGTTGAAGGGCCCGATTCCGGCGACCCGCAAAGTACTTGAGCGCGCAGGACTCACGATCGATGACATCGACGTCTTCGAGGTCAACGAGGCATTCGCATCGGTCGTTTTGGCCTGGGAGAAAGACCTCGCCGTCGACCATGACAAGGTCAACGTCAACGGCGGCGCTATCGCGCTGGGTCACCCGACGGGTAGCACGGGCGCGCGACTGATCACGACGGCGTTGCATGAACTCGAGCGCCGCAAGGGCAAGTATGCCCTCATCGCGATGTGTTGCGGCGGCGGTCTCGGCACCGGGACCATCATCGAACGACTCGACTGAGGGGCGATCCTTTCAGGAATCCTGCGCCACTTTCACGAAGATCGGGTTCGAGTAGAACCACAGGTCGTGCCAGGGATTCTCGCCTGGCACGTCATCTTCGGGTTCAAGCTGGTCGGTGTTCGTGCCGCGCACGCGCAGATACATTGAATGATCGATCTCGATTGATGTTTCGACGGTCAGGTTGTCTCCGTCGACCTGCCAGTCTTGCGCCGTATACCGCGCTTCTATCCTGGTCGTCGGATTGCGGGCGCTGGATCGATCGATCGCGACGCCGGTGAGGTCGCCGCGAATGAGGTCGATACGCGTGACCACAGGGTCTTCACCGCCAGCGTTCTGCGCGGCCGGGTCGCGAACGCGCAAGAGGATGTGGACCACCGTGCCCGGCCGCACAACGAGCGTCTCGCCGATCGTGGCATGCTTGCCCGAGGTGGCTGCGACAAAGTCCATTCGATCGATGAGATCGCCGGTACTGACGAAGATATGGCCGGCCCGGAGCGCTTCGAGTATCGAGGCGTGCGTTCTTTTCGCAAATACCCAGGTTTTCGAATACTCGCCTGGCCAGAAGTCGATGCCGCCTTCGTCGTAGTGACGGTGGGAATCGGAATTGGCGGTGATCCACCATGCCCGACCTTCTCCCAGCATCGAATCCCAGAATCCGCCGAGTGTCGCGGTCATCTGGTCGAAACCGCCCATGGTCGGGGAGCGTTCGTATGCACCCCGGCGTCTGGGTTTGTGGGTGCTGAGTTCTGCGGCCTGGTGTCCCGGCGCGCCGGCCATGCCGACGGCAATGTCAGGCGCGGCGTCATTCCAGTCCCGCAATTCCGAAGGTTCGTCCAGGCCCCACTTGCCTTTTCCGGTCGCGGAGCGCGACGGGTGATTCGCGATGATGACCGGCTTCGAGGCGAACGTTTCCATCTCGCGCAACGCGTCCAGCATTCTCGCTGGCTCATTACGCGCAGGATCAATCGGCCAGGCTTCGGCGCGGTCGAACTCGGACTCGAGCTTTCGCAAGCGCAGCGCTTCGTCGCTCGTCTGCGGCATGATCAGGCTGGAGTGATCTGCGCCTGGAGAGTTGAGTTCCATCCCGTAGAACTGGATGAGATCCGGAAACG
>JAGRIN010000139.1 GCA_020443245.1 Pseudomonadales bacterium | reverse complement strand
CGTTCCCGACAGCCAAGGTGATCGGAGGCTACGATTTTGCCGGTGCGACATACGACGCGAGTGTCGATGGCTCGGTGCCGACCCCGGACCCGGATCCACTCGACGGTGATGGCCACGGCAGCCACGTCTCCGGTATTGCCGCCGGCCTCGGTGTGCCCGGCAAGATCGGCGTGGGTGTCGCACCCGGTGCGTCGATTCTTGCGCTCAAGGTCTTCGGCGACGTGGCAGGTTCGACCAGCCTGGTTTCCGATGCCATCGAAATGGCGCTCGACCCGAACGGCGACGGCGACATCAGCGACCACGCGGATGTCATCAATATGAGCCTCGGTTCGGACTACGGCACGCCGGACGATCCTTCCGCGGTTGCGTCCCAGAACGCCGCTGACATGGGTATTGTCGTGGTTTCCTCGGCCGGTAACGCCGGACCGATTCCCTACATCACCGGTTCCCCCGCTGTAGCCAGCGCTGCGATCTCGGTCGCGTCGTCGCTTGCAGGCGGTGAAACGACCGGTATCGACGTGAACGGTGACAGCTACGAGTCGGTAGAAGGCGCGGGGCCCGTGAAGATCGCAGACGGCGCTGTAACGGGTGACCTGGCAGTGCCTTCCGATGCTGCCAATGCGAACGGATGTGATCCGATTGCGGACGATATGACCAACAAGATCGCACTGATCTCGCGCGGTGTCTGTTCGTTCGACCTGAAGTACATCAACGCGCAGGCAGCGGGTGCATCGGCCATCGTCGTCTACAACGACGGCACGGCACCCGACCGGATTGCCCCTATTATCATGGGTGGTGTCGGTGACCTGGGCGTGCCGATCACGATCCCCGGTACGATGATCTCTGCGTTCGACGGCTACGCGCTGGCGGCGGCTGTCGGCGGAACGCCGCTGGTTGCGACCCTGGACGAGGGAATCACCGCAGAAAGCGCGTTTGGAGACACGATTTCCGATTTCAGTTCGCAAGGCCCTGGTGGCGGCGGTTCCGGCTTCAAGCCTGACCTGACGGCACCAGGCAGCGGCATCGTGTCGACTGGTGTTGGTACCGGTACCGACTCTGAAACGCTGAGCGGTACGTCCATGGCGTCGCCTCATGTGGCCGGCGTTGCGGCATTGGTCCTCGCGCAAAACCCCGGCCTCACGGTCGAGGGCGTCAAGGCGATGCTGCAGAATTCGACGGTCGATGCGGTGCCCGACGGTACGATCGGCGACCCGCAACCCATGTCCCGCCAAGGTGCAGGGGTCGTACGGGCAGACAAGGCAGTCGAACTGACGAGCTATGCCACTCCGGGTGGCGTCTCATTCGGTCGTCTCAATCCGAGCCGGCGCATTCACGAGAGGCGTTCAGTCGAACTCGTCAACCTCGCGACCGAATCACGCTGGTACAACGTGACGACGGTGCCGAATCACTCGGTTCCCGGCGTGGAAGTGTCCTGCCCCAAACGCGTTCGCGTGAACGGCGATCGCGACTCGTGGCGTCATGGTCACCACGACCGACATGGCCGTGGACATGGCTGGGGACATGAGCGTCACGGCAAAGGGCATGGGAAGGGTCATGACGACGATCACCACGATCGTTGGAAGAAGAACCACGACGCCACCACGAAGTTCGACATCGTGCTTCGTATGGATCCCAAAGACGCGCCCTATGACGATGCATTCGAGTCGCAGACTGAAGTCGACGGCTGGTGCGTGTTGAACGACGGTGACGATGAACTGCGTGTCGCGTATATGGCAGTGGTCGATCCAGCCTCCACCATGCGCGCCGAGTACGAAGATGGCGTCCTCAACGTCTCCAACGGTCGCGGTAATGTTGGCTGGGCAGAAGGCTTTACTCTCACGGGTGAAGACGGCCTGCTCCTCGACGACAAGTTCAATGCTTTCCGCGCCATGGGTTTCCGCAGCAACTCCTACGCCGCTGAGGGCGACCTCATCGAATTCGGTGTTGCCAGTGAGAAAAGCTGGGAGAGCTTCGCGACCGGCGAGATCGACATCTATGTCGATGTCGACGGGGACGGTGTCGACGATGCGATTCTGATCGTCGCCGACTTCTTCGAAGACGGTTTCCCGGTCACTGCGGTCTTCCCGCAGGGTGCTGCGCTGTTCGATGCGGGCGCGGACTACAATGACGGTTCGGCTATCCTGACGTTCTTCAGCAAGACCGATGCACCGCTCGGATCGCTTGGCTTCCTGCCTCCGGGTGACACGGACTTCGATTACACCGCGGTGTTCTTCGATGTTCGTACCGGTGAGTACGACGTGCAGTTCGGCAGTGTGGATCTCGCGAACGAGATCGTACCTGCGGCCAGCACGTTCGGCCTCGAAGCGCACGACAGTGCAACGCTTCCGGTCTCCGGTTCAGGCGACATGCTCTGGCTCTACCAGAACAATGAAGTCCGGAACGGCGATGCAAGCAGGCAAGCGCAGGTCGTCAACATCACGGGCGCCGGCGGAGAATAGGCGTACCGGAACCGGTCCCTTCGGGGACCGGTTTACTCCTTCGCGATATCGGGGCAGGGGCGAACCCTGCCACGATTCGAGCGATACTCGAATAGCCTTCCATCGTACTTCAGGTGAACGACGTAGCCTCGTACGGGCTTCTTGATTACTTTTGGCGCCTCACCGCAACCCAGGTTTTCGTCCGGCCACGTCTGCTGGCTGGAATCGACGACCTCGATCTGCTCTTCCGGGACCGCGAGCCGTGCCGCAAGATCCTTCCTTGCTGCGTCCTCAACATATTTGTCGATTGTCTGGGTGACATCGAGCGGGATCTTTTTCAGGTCACAAACGATGGCCCGCCCGTTGCCCATGTGGACCCGATACTCGCTGGTCCCTTGTTTCAGGAGCACCACGTGCCCGGGGACCAGTGCCTGGGTATAGACCATGCCGGGTTTGGGGCAGCCAAGCGCGGAATTGGGCCAGTTGATCGCTGAGACGTGGATCACCGAGATCGTGTCTGGTGCCGCGCTGATTTCGCCGGCCAGGGTCTCGATGGCGAGCGTGCGGATCTCGTCGTCTGTCATGCCTCCGCTTCCGGCCGCCGCGAGCGGCAGCGAAAGGAGGATGCAGCCCAGTGCGACGGCGTGGCGCAGCCAACGGCCGGGATGGAAGTCGATTCGGTCATGCACAGGGGCCTCCGGTTTTGTTCGTTGATCGAGGTGCGGCAATTTACGCCGATAGTCGCCATCGTACCAGTTGCGCGACTTGACTCGCTTTGGAAACGGCATAGACTGGGACTTCCACTTCTGCCCCGGGGTTCCCCCGCGTCATGAACAACTAAAGCTTTCCTTGATCGTTGCGCGCAGATGCGTGCGACTGCCCCTTTCGCATCCGGCGAAAAAGAAAGTGTTGTTCCGGCTTGTTCGATTGCATCTGTGCGCGGCGTTGTTTCACAACATCCGGAGGAACTTGTCATGCGCAAACCAGGCTTCAACTGATCAGCCCATCACACCGAACAGCAGGAGGAATCCATGAGCAAGAACAAAGACAAGAAGAAAGAAAACAACCGGAAGAAGGCGCAGCATTCACTCAAGGAGAAGCGCGCGCTGAAACGCGAGAAACGTCGCGACTGATCGCGGCCCACGTGGACGCGTCCCGTCGGGCGCGTCCACACCACTTTCATTCAGGCATACAGGTTGCGACGAAACAGGTCGTGGACGCGCTCCCAGTGCTTCTCTGATGCTGCGCGATCGTAGCGCGCACCGCCCGGCGGCGCAAAACCGTGCAATGCGCCCTTCATGAAATCGATGCAATGCGGGATGCCCGCTTTGGTCAAGGCATCCTCCATGACGACGATGTGTTCGAAGGGCGCGCTTGGGTCTTCGTCGGGCCAGCCGAAATAGAGTTCCGCCTTCATTTTATCGATTTGGAGATGCGGCGAGTCGTCACGGTCGACGACCAGGCCGCCGCCGTGGATTGACGCTGCGGCTGCGATGCGTTCCGGCATCCGCTGCGCCAGCGCGAGGGCGAGGCGTCCGCTCATGCAAAAGCCTATCGCCCCGACTTTGCCGTCCGACGCGGCCTTGTCCTGTCCAGCGTATTCGAGCAGGGCGCCTGCATCGGTCACGATGCCATCGCGGCTCACGGTTTTCATCAGGTCGCGTCGCGCGTGCATGTCCTCGTCGCTTGCACCGAATTCCCTGTAAGGACTGCCGCGATAGAACAAAAACGGCAGCATCACGTAGTAGCCGGCCGTCGCGAGCCGGGACGCCATGTCTTTCAGTGCAGGACGGATGCTCGGGGCGTCCATCAGGTAAAGTACTATCGGCCATGGGCCGCCTTCTTCGGGATGGAAGACGAATGTGGTCATGGTGCCGTCTGAGGTTACGATGTCGACCTGCTTCTCGATCATAGGTGCTCTCCCTCTTTTTCGGGGAGTATAGCAGGGCAGTTTTGAGCGCAGGTCTCAGCGGTCGTCGTATCGAACGATGCTGCCGATGTAGGCGCCGTCCTCGATCTTGAGGCGGACTTCCTGCCGGAGTTCGAGGTTGCCTTCAATGCGGGAGTCCGAACTGATATGCAGGACCGGCCGGTCACTGCTATGTCGACGGTGACGATGTTCTTCGAAGATGACATCTCCCCGCACCACGCTTGCGCGCTCGATCCTGATGTCACCGTTTACTGTTGTGACATTCCCGCGCACCTCGGTACGTTCAATGTCGATGTCACCGTTGACTGTCTCGAGATCGTGCCCGATGACACTGCCCTCCGAGACCTCGATGCGCCCGTTGACGGTCCTGATGCTGTCTTCGATATTGAGGTTGTCACCGGCGCGGATGCTGCCGTTTGTCGTCTCGAGCGAATAGGCCCCGACATCGTCATGCGCGCGGATGCTGCCGTTGACTGTTTCGACACGTTCCGCGTGACTGTCATCGCGAAGCGTAATGCTGCCGTTCACCGAGTCCAGGTCACCGACGTGCTGGTGCCGGTCGATATCGATCCCGCCGAACACCTTGCTGTAGCTCCCGTGGTGGTCCTCATCGGCGTTGATGCGGATCACGCAGCCGGGAACCAGGGTTATCACAAGGGCGAGGAGGCCGAGTCGGCCCAGGGTCGTTTGCATCGTTGTTCTCACACTTTGGTCACGACGTATTGGACGCAGTGAGCGGTGAGATGGTTTAGGCCCGTAACTACTCAAGTGTCTTCTGGAGGCGCTCGCTCGCCGCCAGGTAATCCTCCATGAAGTCGTAGACGACCTGTTTCGCGGACAGGGACTGGTTCATGAGACCCACGCCCTGACCGACCCACCAGGTGGCAAGTTGCTTCGCGCCTTCATGTCCGGACTCAGCGAGCCTCGCGACTTTGCCGAGGGCGGGTTCACTGACAAGTGATTGCAGCGGCATGGGCAATGGATCAGGCGCATCGTCGGATTCCCAGGCGTCGGTCCAGGGCGACCGGATCTGGCGCGAGTATTTTCCGGTGCGGCTGCGCGAGCGAACGGTCTGGCTCGATTGCGCGGACAGCAGCTTTTGCTTGATGACAGGCGAGGTCTCGGCTTCCGTCGTGGTGAGCCACACAGAGCCGGTCCAGGCACCGTGCGCTCCCATCGCCATGCATGCGGCCATCTGCCGGCCCGTTACGATGCCGCCGGCGGCGAGAACCGCTATATCAAAGTCGCGAACAGCCTCGACCACCTCGGGTACCAGCACCATCGTCGATACCTCACCGCAGTGGCCGCCCGCCTCGGTGCCCGCTACCACCAGGATATCGACACCGGCCTCTGCCTGTTTGAGTGCGTGTTGCTTGGCGCCGACGAGTGCGGCGGTGGGGACGCCATGTGTTTTGGCGAGTTCGAGCATGTATTTCGGTGGCACGCCGAGGGCGTTGGCAATCAGTTTGATCGGATGCCGGAATGCGACGTCCAGGATATTGGCTGCCCGGCTCTCGCCAAGGAAGCCTCCACCGCCTCGTGCACGTTCAGCGTACAGGTCCCCGGTGTCGATGTTGTGGCGCGCGAGAATGCCTCGAGCGAAATCCCTCAGGTCATCGGGCACCATTGCGTCCAATTCCTCAGGCGTCGTGGTGTCATCGCGGACCGCCATGCTTGTGGGTACGATGAGATCGACGCCGTAGGGCTTGCCGTCTATGTGCTCGTCGATCCAGTTGAGTTCGATCTCGAGTTGCTCCGGACCATATCCGGCTGCGCCCAGTACGCCCATACCGCCGGCTTTGGAGACCTCGCATACGACATCGCGGCAGTGGGTAAACGCGATCAGGGGAAATTCGATACCGAGCAAATCGCAGATCGGTGACTTCATTGGTGGTGGCCCTTTGCATGACAGAACCGGGTGATCGTATGTCAGCGGCAGGACCGAATCCAGTTGATTGACATGATGATCATCATGCGGTAATTTCGCATGACAATGATCATGCGACTTTCGTGGAGATGCTCATGGAGAAGGCAGAACAGGTACGGGTGATACGGGGACTCATGCATTTCCTCGACACCGACACGAATGTCGACGCGGGGTGCCAGGTCAGGAATCCCGTCTCCTCGTACACTTCGGCAGCGATGGCGAAGGACGAGTGGCATCACTTTTTCAGGACGGCGCCACAGGTCGTCGGCTTGTCAGGTGATCTGCCGGATGCCGGCAGCTTCTTTACGACGCGTGACTTCGGCAAGCCTGTGCTGTGTACACGGGACAAGCAGGGCAAGTTCCACGCGTTCCTGAACGTGTGTCGCCATCGTGGCACGCTGCTCGAAGACGACGAGCGAGGTCGTCGCAACGTCTTCACTTGCCCGTTTCACGCGTGGGGCTACAGCAACCAGGGTGACCTGGTTGCCGTGCCGAAAGAGGAACACTTCGGGCCTGTCGACCGGAGTTGTCACAGTCTCGTGCCCCTGCCATCCGAAGAGCGCTACGGGTTGCTGTGGGTGCATCCTGAAACGGGTGCGGATCTCGATGTCGACGCGTGCCTTGGCGAGCTTGCGCCGGAACTCGCTTCCTGGGAACTGGAACGCTTTCGATTTTCCGGCAATACAACCTATGAGCATCCGATGAACTGGAAGCTCGCGGTAGACACGTTCGGCGAGACGTACCACTTCAACGTGCTTCACCGGGAGACGCTCGCAAACGACGTCTATGGCAACGTGCAGATGTACGACACGTATGAGCGCAACCATCGAATGATGCTGTGCCTGCGCAATATCGACGCGCTTCGAGAACTGCCGGAAGACGATTGGGAAATCCTGCAGGCGAGCATACCGGTCTATTACCTGTTCCCGAACGTGCAGCTCATTCTCGGCGTTGGTGGCCCGACACTGGTGAGAATCTATCCGCACGGCGAGGACCCGCACCACAGCTATTCGCGCATCTCGTTTTATCTCGATCCCGATATCGAGAGCCTTGCGATGGACCCTGCGCGGCGTGAGCGCTACGAGCAGGTGCAGGAACGCATGCAGGGCTTCGCGAGCGTCATCGAGCAAGAGGACTATACGGCTGCGGCCAGCAGCCACCTTGGTATCGTCTCGGGAGCGCAGGAGTATCTGGTATTCGGTCGCAATGAACCGGCATTGCATCACTATCACAACACGTATCGTGCGGCGCTGGGGCTGCCGCCACTCGACGTCATCAGCAACTGAGGAAGGAAATGGGCAAACGGGCGGAGCAAAAGGAAGCGTCGCTCCTTCGGATCCTGGACGTGGCGAGTCGACGCCTGCGGGAGCAGGGCGTTGACGGTGCTGGCATCGCGTCGGTGATGAAAGAGGCGGGGTTGACCCACGGCGCCTTCTACTCACACTTCGGCAACAAAGACGAACTTGCCGGCGCTGCGTTCCGGCATGCTATCGCGACTACC
>JAGRIN010000013.1 GCA_020443245.1 Pseudomonadales bacterium | reverse complement strand
CCTTTCGCTTGTTGGCGGACTGGACTAGACGTCGATGAAGCTTCGCAGTTGTTCCGAACGCGCCGGATGACGCAGCTTTCGAAGTGCCTTCGCCTCGATCTGGCGAATCCGTTCACGCGTTACCGAGAACTGCCGACCGACTTCCTCGAGTGTGTGGTCGGTATTCATGTCGATACCGAAACGCATTCGCAGCACTTTCGCTTCCCGATCCGTCAAGGCCGTCAGGACATTGGTGGTCGTCTCTTTCAGGCCCTCGTCGGTCGCGTGATCCATCGGCGATTCCACCGATGTGTCGCTTACGAGGTTCCACATGGTGGAGTCGTCGTCGTCCCCCACGGGCGTCTCCAGCGAAATTGGCTGCTTGGCGACATCGAGCGCTTTCAGCACCTTGTCTTCCGGCAGGTCCATTTTCTCGGAGAGTTCCTCGATGGTCGGCGGACGCCCAAGTTCCTGGATGAGCTGGCGCGTGAGCCTGTTCAGCTTGTTCACCGTTTCCATCATGTGCACCGGTACACGGATCGTCCTCGCAAGGTCGGAGATCGACCGCGTAATCGCCTGGCGAATCCACCAGGTCGCGTACGTGGAAAACTTGAATCCCCGGCGATACTCGAACTTGTCCACGGCTTTCATCAAGCCGATGTTGCCTTCCTGGATCAGGTCGAGGAAGTGCAGGCCGCGGTTCGTGTACTTCTTCGCGATGGAGATGACAAGACGCAGGTTCGCCTCGATCATGTCTTTCTTCGCGGCGCGGGTGTTCCCCACCGCAACGAACAGCCGTCGATTGATCTCCTTGATCTCGGAGACCTCAAGCCCGGTTCGTTCACAGATCTTGCGAATGATCTTGATCGCGTGCCGAATCGAGATTCGATAGCGCTGGAGGCTGTCGGAGTAGGGCTTGCCTTCCTCGATCTTCGCATCGAGCCAGGCGAACTCGATCTCGTGGCCGATGAAGGATTTGAGGAAATCATCCTTCGGCAGTTTGGCCTTGTCCACGCACAGGTCGCGAATCAGCTTTTCCTGGTCGCGAATACTCTGCATGTCGACTCGAACCATCTCGAGAAGCGGGTCCATGATGGCCGGCACGAGCTTGAACGAGCTGAAGACCTCGGCCAGTTCCTCAAATGAAGCCTGGGTCCGTGCATGAGCACGGCCGTTCTTCGCAATGGCTTTCTGCAGTTTGTCGTAATGCTTCTTGACCAGTGCAAACCGGGCGTGCGCAAGCTCGACGTCGAGTCCCTTGTTGGGCTCCTCGACATCGCCCGCTTCGTAATTGCCGCTCGATTTGGCCTCGGCGACTTCCGACATGTCGGGAATCGCGTCTTCAGGATCGAGAAAGCCACTCAACATCACACTGAGATCGCCTTCTTCAGCGACGACCTTGTCGTATTCCGCGACGACGAATTCGACCACGCCGGGATACCTCGACAGGATCGACATCGTTTCACGAATGCCTTCCTCGATCCGCTTCGCGATGACGATCTCGCCTTCACGCGTCAGCAGCGGTACGGTACCCATCTCGCGCATATACATGCGCACGGGGTCCATCGTCTTGCCGACCACGGTATCGATTGCCGCGAGCGCAGAAGGGTCGACGTTCATTTCGTCGTCATCGTCGCGATCTTCGTCCGGCGCCCGGTCGTAAACGGAGATGCCCATTTCTTCGAACATCTGCACGACGTTGTCGAATTCGTCCGACTCGGTAATGCTGTCGGGCAGTGTTTCGGTAAGCTGGTCGTAGGTCAGGTAGCCCTGATCCTTGCCGCGAGCGATGAGCCGCTTGAGTTGGGACTGGTCCGAACCCGTGCCCTCGTCTCCCTCTTCGTCTTCATCGATCAGGGCCTCGCTCTCAGACAGGGCTTCGAGGGCTTCCAGGTCCTGATCATCGTCCAGGGAGTCGTCATCCAGGATGGAGTCAAAGTCTCCTTCAGGGGCGTGGCTTGTCATAGGGCGTGAGCTCCGTAGGTTGACGTGTGGGGTATTTGGGGCTTGCGGACAATGGTCGCGTAGAAAGTATTGCCCTCCTTTCGATTCGTCTTATATGGCGCCGAATATCGAAAATTAAAGGGGGATCTGTACATCAGTTACTCAGACCCGTATAATGCCTGAGCCAGAATGCGTGCTCCGCCCCTACCTGGATGGAGTTCCATTATCTTTGCCTACCCCCTACTTGTCCATAACTAATTCAAAAAATTAGAAAAATCCGCTCCGTTCGGTGCAAAAAACCTGCCATTCGTCGGAACGGTCAAGATCGACCCGACGGGCTGTCATGTGTCGGCAGCCACACGGAAGACCTGAACAGGACCAGGACGCAAGTGAAAATTTTTCCTTCCCGGCGATTTCACAGGGGCATTTCCGGCTTTCCACATTAATTCAGCAACTTGGGTTTCTTTCCTAAAAGTCAAGCAAGTGACTCCGAAGGAATCTCCACTTTTGGGTGCTTTCCTTGCCCGGACATTGCCGGTATATTTACAAACCTCGCTAGCCCAAGCTGTATGTTTATACAGTGTTCTCCTCGGCAGGATGGATGCGCATACAGCTTGGCTAGCCGAGACCAATCCCCCGCCCTCAGGGCTTCTCGTTACTCATCACAATCGTTCCACTGGCCGCAAACATGCCGCCGACGCCGTGTGAAATAGAGATCTTTGCCCCTTCGACCTGCGCCGGTGCCGTGCCACGAAGCTGTCGCACGCTCTCTTGTAGTGCATACATCCCGTACATGCCGGAGTGCATGTAGGAAAGCCCACCGCCGTTCGTGTTGAGCGGAAGCTTGCCGCCGATGGCCGTGTTGCGTTCCTCGATGAATGAAGCCGCCTCGCCGCGCTTGCAAAAACCCAGATCCTCAAGCCCGTAGAAAGGCAGGTGGGCGAACGCGTCATAAATCATGAGATGGTCCACGTCGTCGTGAGAGATGCCGGCCTCCTCGAACGCCTTTCGACCCGAAACGCGAAACGCCTTTGACGTCGTGAGGTCCTCCATCTGGCTGACCATCGGCGTCTCCACGCTTTCCCCGGTACCGATGATGTAGACAGGTTTCGTTGGAAAGTCGCCCGCCCTGTCGGCACTGGTGAGAATGAGCGCGCCTCCGCCATCGGTGACAAGGCAGCACTCGAGCTTGGTGAACGGGTACGCGATCATCCGCGCGTTCATCACATCGTCAACAGTGATGGGGTCGCGGTAGGAAGCCCTCGGGTTGAGCGCCGCCCACTCTCGCTGGACCACTGCGACCATCGCGAGTTGCTCGAGCGTTACGCCTGTTTCCTTCATATAGCGAAGGAAGGGTACCGTAAACATCGTGGTCGGCCCCATTACGCCGTAGGGCGCCTCGAACTGCCCCGGCAGTGACGCGTTGCCACCGCCGCCGCGGAAACCGCCACGACCGACGTTGGATCGGCCACTCTCGCCGTGCGTCACGAGCACCGTATTGCACAGGCCTTCGTTGATGGCGGCCGCTGCATGCCGGACATGAAGCATGAATGAGCACCCGCCGACCGATGTGCCATCGGCCCAGGTCGGCGTGATCCCGAGGTAATGTGCCAGCGCGGTCGGCGACTCGCCGGCGGTTGCGACGCCGTCGATGTCGCTCGCCTTGAGGCCCGCATCCGCGAGACAGTTGAGCGCCGCGTCGGCGTGCAACTGCAGTTGGCTCAGTCCCGGAATCGTGCCCAGTTCTGTGGTTTCGGCTGCGCCGACGATTGCTACTGATCCGGGCTTCATCGGCTTGCCTCCTCGGGTTGGAAGTACGGGAGAGAGATCTCGTCGCTCATCGCTTCAAAAGTTACGGTGAGGGGCATGTCGAGGACCAGCGCCTCGGGTGTCTGCTCGGTGCCGATGATATTGGTCATCATGCGCGGCCCCTCTTCGAGCTGGACTACTGCAATCGAATAGGGACCATCGAACGCAGGATGCGGCCTGTGGTTGATGACATAGCTGTGAAGTGTGGCCTTGCCGCTCGCCTTGAATACGCTGACCTGACGGGAGGAACACGCCGGGCAGAACGGCCTCGGGGGAAAATAAGTCTCGCTGCAATCGTCGCACCGCTGCAACCGCAACTCGCCTTCTTTCGTTCCTTCCCAGAAATGCCGCGTCTCCGGTGTCGGAATGGGCAGCGGTATTCGTGACTTGTCAGCCATGGTCTCTCCTTGTCTTGAACATGTTGATGGTGTCGCAACTAGACGGGTGTGACATCGACCCGCGACAGAATACTGTCCCAGTCGAAGTCCGGGTCTCCCAGTACATAAAAGAACGGATTCAACAGCGCCGGCTTCGTGTTGTAACGCAGCCGCTCGAGCGCAACATCGACGACCTTTCCGCCTGCCGCCTCGACCACGGCTTGCGCGGCTGCGGTATCCCACTCGGAAGTCGGAGCAAGGCGTGGATAGATGTCGGCTTCGCCTTCCGCGACCAGGCAAAGCTTGAGAGAAGACCCCATGTTGCGCGACTCGACTTCGCCGAAGGCATCATCGAGTACGCTGAGGCACTTCGCCAGGTTCTCGCCGCCGTGCCGCCTGCTCGCGACAACGGTGAGGGGCTCCCCGTTTTGCAAGCGCTCTTCCAGTTGGCGCACTTTGATTTCTCGTTCGACGTCGCCTTCTACCTTGAAGGCGAACTTGTCCTCACCGTTCAGTCCGCCATACAGCACGCGCTTTACCGGTACATAAACAACGCCTGCAACCGGGACACCCTGTTCAATGAGCGCAATGTTCACAGTGAACTCGCCGTTGCGACTGATGAACTCTTTCGTGCCATCCAGCGGATCTACAAGGAAGTACCGTGACCACTTGCCACGCTCCTCGAACGAGATGTCCGCGTCCTCCTCCGACAGCACCGGTACATCCGGAAACGCTTCTGCAAGCGCCCCCACGATTATGTCGTGCGACGCAAGGTCTGCCTTCGTCAGTGGTGAGTCGTCATCCTTTGTTTCGATACCGAAATCCTCGCGATCGTAGACTTCGAGTATCGCGTCTCCGGCGCGCCGACTGATCGCGCTGAGCGCGGCGACCATGTCCTTCATGCTGTTGGCCCCTGATATGGTTGTCTCCCCGCGTCTGATACTATCAAATCATGGGTCCATGGCACGCCGGTACTCGAACAGCGATGGAAAAAGTACGACTCGACAAATGGCTCTGGGCCGCAAGATTCTTCCGGACGCGGTCGAAGGCCAAGGAAGCGATCGAGGGTGGCAAGGTCCACATCGATGGCGCCCGCGGCAAACCCTCGCGCGAAATCGTTGTCGGTGAGACGCTCACCATCCGCCAGGGCTACGACGAGAAAGTTGTGGTTGTGCAGGCCCTTTCCGATACGCGCGGCGGCGCAAGTGACGCCGCGTTGCTCTACGACGAGACAGCAGACAGTATCCAGCGCCGGGAGGCCGCGGCTGCCCAGCGCAAACTGGCAGGTACCCTCGTTCGTCCGGAAGGTCGGCCCAGCAAGCGAGACCGTCGTCGTATCAACGAGTTCCGGCAGAAGAACCCGGGCTGACGGCGAGCGGGAATATGATCTATTCTCGGCACATCCGGGCGTAGAAGCGCCCATCGCGGTTTTGGCATAATCGACGGCCCAGAGACAGGAACCACAATGCAGGCTATCGAAGACCCGAACCCGGTCCAGTCATACACCGATCTGGACCGGGCCCAGTTGGTGGAGATTGCGATCGGAAGCGGCGAGGGAAAACTTGCTCACAATGGCGCGCTCGTAGTCCTGACCGGCGAACGTACTTCCCGTCATCCGCTCGATCGATACATTGTCCAGGAGCCGAGCACCGCCGACGCAATCGATTGGGGCGATATCAACCGTCCCTTTCCTGCCGACAAGTTCGACGCCTTGTGGGATCGCGTCAAGGAGTACTTGTACGAACGCGATCGATACGTTGCAAACCTGCACGTCGGCGCAGACCCTGAGCACTATCTTCCTGTGCAAATGACCACCGAGACGGCATGGCACAATCTTTTTGGCCAGTCCCTGTTTATTCGGCCCGAGGTCTACAATCCGAAAGGCAAGGAAAAGTGGAAGATCCTCAACGCCGCCAATTTCGAGTGCGTACCCCAAAGAGACGGCACAAACAGCGACGGCGTGGTCATTATCAACTTTGCGCGCCGCAAGGTGCTGCTGGCCGGCATGAAGTACGCCGGCGAAATGAAGAAGTCCATGTTCGCCGTACAGAACTTCCTGTTGCCGGAAAAAGACGTCCTGCCAATGCATTGCGCCGCGAACGCCGATCACGAGGGCAACGTCAGCCTGTTCTTCGGCTTGTCCGGTACCGGCAAGACGACGCTGTCAGCGGACCCTGACCGTCGCCTCATCGGTGACGACGAGCACGGGTGGGGAAAGGGAACTGTGTTCAACATCGAAGGCGGCTGCTACGCAAAGTGCGTCAACCTGACCGAGGAACATGAACCCGTCATCTGGCGCGCGATCCGGTTTGGCGCAATCGTCGAGAACGTCGCAATGGACGAGTTCTCTCGGGTGCCCGACTACGCGGACGTGAGCATCACCGAGAACGGCCGTGCGTGCTACCCGCGCGAGCACATCGAACTGCGAGTGCCGGAGAATCGGGCTGGCGAGCCGACGTCGGTGATCTTTCTCACCTGCGATCTGACCGGCGTATTGCCTCCGGTTTCGATCCTCTCGAAAGAAGCCGCCGCCTATCATTTTCTCTCCGGTTACACGGCACGGGTTGGCTCGACAGAAGCCGGCGGCGGCGACGATATCGCCGCGACGTTCTCGACCTGCTTCGGTGCGCCTTTCTTTCCTCGTCCGGCGGGCGTGTACGCGGACCTGCTCATGAAACGCATCGATGAGTTCGGCAGCCAGGTATATCTCGTCAACACCGGCTGGACCGGCGGCGCGGCAGGGAAGGGCGGAGAACGATTCAGCATTCCGACGACTCGGCGAATTATCGCGGCCATACAAAATGGCGATGTGCTCGCGGCCCAAACCAGCCACTTGCCAATACTCAACCTGACTGTGCCGCGCTCACTCCCCGGCATCGACGAAACCATCCTGAACCCGCGGAACACGTGGACGGACAAGGCTGCCTACGACAAAGCGGCGCAGGAACTCGCCGCCCGCTTCAGGCAGAACTTCGAACGCTTCGACGTGGCGGCAGCCATTGTCGACGCAGGTCCCGACGCCTGACACCGCTCGCCTGGAACAATACGCGCACATGACGCCCAACATTGACGACAAGCTGGCGAAACTGGCCACGGCCGGAAACGCCCTCACCTTCAGGCGTGGTATCGAACGAGAGGCGCTACGCGTCGACCCGCACGGAAATCTCGCACGCACGCCTCATCCGGAAGCTTTCGGTTCCAAGCTGTGCCATCCGCTTATCACCACCGACTTCTCGGAGTCGCAACTCGAGCTGATCACGCCCGTGTCCGAGAGTATCGATGACGTGCTGGCGAAACTGGACGAGATTCATCGGGTGGTCCACGCCGGACTCGACGATGAAATCCTCTGGTCGGCCAGCATGCCCTGTGTGTTGTCAGGCGACGACAGCATTCCGCTCGCCCGATACGGTTCGTCCAACCTTGGCAAGCTGAAGACCACCTATCGGAACGGTCTCGGGCATCGATACGGCAGATCCATGCAAACGATCTGCGCAGTGCACTACAACTTTTCATTCAACGACGTCTTCTGGGATGCGCTCGCCAAAGCCGAGGACGGAACCGCAAACGCCGAGTTTCGTTCCTGCCGTTACTTCGACCTCATGCGTAACTTTCGTCGCTTCTCCTGGTTGCCCGTTTACCTTTTCGGCGCGTCGCCGGCTGTCTGCAATTCGTTCGTCAAAGGGCGAGAACACCAACTCGAGCGATTCGACGAAGGCAGCCTGTACGCCCCGGGCGCCACATCGCTGCGTTCCGGCAACCTGGGATACCAGTCGGATACCCAGCGAGGCATGATCAATATCTGTTACAACAGCCTCGACACATACGTCTCGACGCTCGCCGACGCGATTACGACACCGTTTCCCGGCTACGAGGAAATCGGGCTGGTCCGGGACGGCGAACATCTGCAGGTCAATGCGAGCATCCTGCAATCCGAGGCGGAGTTCTATACGACTATCCGCGCGAAGTGTGTGCCACCCAAGGGGGAAAACTTCCTCGCGATCCTTCGCCGCAAGGGCGTCGAATATGTCGAGGTCAGGCTACTGGACGTTAATCCCTACCTTCCTCTTGGTATAGACGCTGACGAGATTCGTTTCCTCGATACACTGCTGACATGGTGCGTGCTCATTCCCAGCCCTGAACACGACACCCTCACCTGCAACGCCGTCACGGACAACCTGCAGCGCGTCGTCTGGCAGGGTCGCGCCGCCGGCACGACGCTGGACGACCGGGGCGATGAGAGATCGATTGCCGATTGGGGCAATGAAGTTCTCGAGGCGATGCGCCCGGTCGCGGCAGCGCTGGATCGTTACCACGGCGGCACCGCGTATCGAGATAGTCTTCAGCACCAGGCCGACCGGCTGGCCGATCCGACAAAAACCCCGAGTGCACAGATTCTCGCGGATATGAAGCAGGAATCGATTCCATTCTTCCGCTTTGCCATGAACAAGGCACTCGCCCACAAGGCGGCTTTCCGGGACAATCCCCCTTCGGCCGAGACACTCCTTGCTTATCGTGAGATGGCGGAGACTTCAGTTGTCGACCAGCGCAGGATCGAGGAGACCGATACAGTCGACTTCGACCGGTATCTGGCCGACATAAACCGAGCCTACCTCGAGCTTTAGAAGCATCGCGCATGAACCACCTCGCGCACTTCAAGGCAGGCTATCCGGAACCGTCGCTGATCGCCGGCGGGCTTCTGGCCGATCACGTAAAGGGGCGACTCAAGGGCGTCTTTCCCGAACCGGTAGAACGAGGCATACGACTCCATCGCGCGATCGACGCATTTGCCGACAGTCATGTCGTGACGCGTCGCAGTGCCAGGCGATTCTCGCCGCCGTTTCGCCGCTACGGGTCTATCATGGTCGACATCATCTACGACCACTTCCTGGCACGCCACTGGGACGACTTCTGTGAGCCGCCCCTCACCTCGTTCTGCGACGACGTGTTCGAGGCGCTGGATGACAAGCTGATCCGTTCTCCCGGTATTCCCGACGCAACGCAACGCGTTGCCCGACGGATGATCGACCATCGATCGCTGGAGGGATATCGGGACGAACCATTCATCGATCGTTCATTGTCGTGGCTCGGTACGCGGCTCCGCCGCGAGAATCCGCTGGACCGCGGGTTCGCGGAATTCGACCGCCATCGCGAGGAACTCTTTGGCGATTTCGCGCTCTTCTACATCGATCTCGAAGCGTTCGTTGCCGCCTGGCGCGCCGACAACGAGCCGTGAATCGAGCTCACGCGATGCCCCGCTGCGACAGATTTTCGATTACCATACCCGCGATACGACAAGGCACAACGACATGACGATCCCGTCTTCACGCATCATCTTTGCCCTCATCTTTCTCGGATGCGCGGGCGCAATCGCCGCCGCACTCTACATGGAACACGTGATGGGCCTGGAACCCTGCCCGCTCTGTATCTTCCAGCGAGTGTTCGTCATCGCCGGCGGCGTCATCGCCCTCGCAGGCGCGCTCCACAATCCACGGCTGAACGGGATCAAGGTCTATGGCGGCCTCGTCGTATCAGCAGCGGTTATCGGCGGCGGCCTGGCGATTCGACAGCTTTACCTGCAGCACCTGCCGAAAGACCAGGTACCCGCCTGCGGCCCCAGCCTCGATTACCTGCTGGACGTCTTCCCTCTCACCGAAGTCCTCAAGATGGTGCTGTCCGGTGACGGATCATGTGCCGAGGTGCAGTGGACGTTCGCGGGCCTCAGCATTCCTGGCTGGACACTGATCGGGTTCATCGGACTCGCCGCGATCGGTGTCTTCCAGATGCTTAATCCGAAGCGCTAGCCGGCGACAGATGCAATGGAATCAAAGCGGCCCGATCCCGTCGAGACTGCCGCGAAGGCACTCAGGCTCTTCTATCCCGGCGCGCTGGGCGGTTTCGCCGCTGGTTCCGTGTTACGGGGAGAGGGCACGCCAACGTCCGACATCGATATCGCAGTGATGTTCGACGAGTCGTTCGAGGACGTGCACAGGGATTCGAAGACGGTGGACGGCTGGCCGATAGAGTTCTTCGTACACAATCCGAAGGCGCAGCTGCATTTTTTCGAACGTGACCGAAAGCGCGGTATGTGCGTCATGCCCTCGATCATCGGTCACGGTGTCATGATTCCCTCGGAGAACGATCGCCTTCGCGAGGCACAGGAGCGGGCACTGACGGTGATCGCCGCCGGTCCTGAGCCGCTTTCGACGGAGGAGACAGCGCTGCGCCGCTACGTCATCACCGACTTGCTCGACGACCTGGTCGGCGCGCAGGCGCTGACGGTTCGTCACGCCATCCTCTGCGAGCTGTATCCACGCGTCGGGGACTTCCATCTCCGCGCTGCACTGGCCTGGTCGGGCGTCGGCAAGGCACTGAACAGGTGCCTGCATCGCCACGACAACGCCTGGGCCGCGAGTTTCGAAACAGCATTCGCAAAGGCTTTTGCCGGCGACATTGACGATGTCGTCAGTCTCGTGGGCCAAGCGCTGGCGCCGTATGGTGGACTGCTGCGCGAAGGCTATCGCGCGCAGGCAACAGACGAGTGGCGCAAGTAGCTACGGGTGACCGACGGCCTTATCGATATCGGCCTTACGCTGATCGATCGTTTCCTGCAGCTCGCCTGCCGCACCCATCATTTCCTGGATCTTTTCCGGCGAGACCGTGGTCACTCCCGGCGGAATCGACGGGGTGGCGGCTGACGGGCTCGGCCCCGACGCCGGCAAGGTCACCGCTGGCACGATGTTGATGTCGCCATTGACCACAATGGTCTCGACACCCGGGGCGTCGACCGGCTCGGTGGAGAAATGCCAGCCGTCCTCGTCTTGCCATTTGTAGATCGTCCGCGGCTCGACGGTAGCGGGCGTCGGCGACTCACCGGCGCCGGGCGCACTCGATGTCATGAGATCCGACAAGCTCATGAGCGGCTTGCCTGACGGACCCTTGATGAAAAACGGCGCAATGCATGCCGCGAGGACGACCAGGATCATGAGCCTTAAGAACATGTGAACAGTGTGCTCCGGATTTCGCGCCATTAACGTGTCTCGCGAAGTCCAAGTCAAGGCGTGAAGCCGCGACGGGTGAACCGCCAGGCTGATTACCTGTACAATGCGCGCCCGATTTCGCCGTTCCTGACGGTAGTCTGTCATGCTGAGTCTCATCAACGTCGCCTTGCGGCGGGGAACGGAGCTTCTCTTCGAAGATGTTTCGTTCACCATCACAAAGGGCAAGAAGGTTGGCCTGATCGGCGCCAACGGCGCCGGCAAGACCAGTCTGTTCAAGCTCATCCTGGGAGAACTCGACAGTGACCTGGGCGAAGTGGACTATCCTGCCGCCACACGCATTGCACACCTCGCGCAGGAAGTACCCGGAACCTCACAGGCCGCCATCGAGTACGTACTCGCAGGAGACGACCGGCTGACCGCGATCGAGGAAGCCTTGGTCGCCGCAGAGCGAGAGGAGCGATACGTCGAGATCGCCGAACTCCACGACCGGCTTGCGAACATCGACGGCTACACCGCGAGGGCACGCGCAGAGCAGCTTCTCGTTGGACTCGGCTTCATGGAGAGTGAGTTCGCCCAGCCGTTGTCCTCATTCTCCGGCGGCTGGCGAATCCGATTGAATCTCGCACGCACGCTGATGGCACCGTCAGACCTGCTACTGCTCGACGAGCCCACCAACCACCTCGACCTCGATGCAATCCTGTGGCTCTCGGACTGGATCAAACGTTACCAGGGAACCATGCTGCTCATTTCCCACGACCGCGAGTTCCTCGATGAGTCTGTCGACAGCATCGCATACCTGCACCGCAAGCGAATCGAGATCTTCACCGGCAACTACTCGCAGTTCGAGCGTATCAAGGCTGAGCGCCTCGCCGAGCAGCAAAGCAACTACGAGAAGCAACAACGTGAGATCAGGCACATGCAGGATTTCATCAGTCGCTTTCGTTACAAGGCGAGCAAGGCGCGCCAGGCGCAGAGCCGTATCAAGGCACTGGAACGCATGGAACTCATCGCGCCCGCGCATATCGACTCGCCCTTCCGCTTCGAGATTCCCGCTTCGGACCGGGTGTCGACGCCGCTGCTCTCGCTCGATCGCGCCACGCTGGGCTACGGGGATGTCGCCGTACTGCAGGGAGTTCGCGTTTCGCTGGAACCCGGCGACCGGATTGGTCTGCTGGGTCACAACGGCGCGGGCAAGTCGACGCTGGTCAAGACACTGCGTGGCGAGTTGTCGCTACTCGACGGAGAGCGTACTGAAGGCCAGAACCTCACGGTCGGCTACTTTTCACAACACCAGGTCGACGAACTCGACCTCGGCGGAACAGCCCTGTCGCACATCGCGGCGCTCGACGACAAACTGCCTGAACAGGTTATCCGAAACTTCCTCGGCGGCTTCGACTTCCAGGGCGACAAGGTCAAGGCGCCTGTCGGCACCTTCTCCGGTGGTGAGAAGGCAAGGCTCGCCCTCGCCATCGTCGCCCACAGTCGGCCGAACCTGCTACTGATGGACGAGCCCACCAACCACCTCGATATGGATATGCGCCAGGCCCTGACCGTCGCGCTCCAGGACTTCGACGGCGCCATCGTACTCATCTCGCACGACCGGCACCTGCTCGCCAATTCGGTGGACGAATTCTTGCTCGTACACGCGGGGAGAGTGGAATCCTTCAAGGGCGATCTCGAAGACTACCGGAAGCGGGTTCTCGGTGACTCCCGGCTCACGAGCACCGAACCCTCGAGCCTGAAAGCGGACCGCAGCAATACAGCAGCACCCAAGGCAACGTCGAAACGTTCCGACGCCCGTGCCCTCGGCAATCGCCAAACGCAACAGCTGAAGTCAGAACTCGGCGGCATCGAGAAGCGGCTGACCCGCCTGACCCGCAAGCTCGCCGAGATCGAATCGTCTCTTGCAAGCAACGAGCTCTACACCGAGGGCGGTGGTGGTGCGGACCTGCAGTCCCTGTTACGCGAGCAGGTCAGTTTGAAAGAGGAAATCGAGGGACTCGAGGAAGACTGGCTGCGCAAGTCCGAAGCGCTGGAGCAAGGCACCGGCTCTACGACGTGATCTTCATGCCTTCCTTCATGCTTCGCGTCGTCTCGATGTGGCGAGCAATGACTTCTGCCGGCGGCACCACGAGACCACGCGCCGCGCGCCATCGAACAAGATGGTAGACGACACCTGTCAGTGATATACCTATCGCAACGACCAGCATGACCGCCACAAGCCCGGGCTCGACATCGAAGCTGACCTCGTCGAAGAGCCAGTAAACCGAGCCGACAAACGCGATCATCGATGCGAACGACAGTGTCAGGGTGCGCGCTTCGAGCGCGCCCTTGCCGCTTGCGTGCAGCAACCTGAGTTCTGCCAGGCTGAAGTGATCGAGTTCCCAACCTGTCGCCTCGTCAATACCACGCGATGACGGCGGCGGAATCGGGAAGCCGGTGATCGGGTCGGCCACGGTCTGGCCGAGCGCATGCGATCGAATGCCTGCCCAGATCTCTTCATGCTTTGCGCGAGTGAGCGGATAAAACCACCCGATACAGAAAGCGGTCGTCGCCGTGGCTGCCGGGCCAAGGCAAAAGATCGCGCGAATCGTGAACTGCACCGTCTCCGATTGCTCGACATTGGGCGTATAGCCCACACTCGCCAGGATCGCGAGGGGAATCGACATGCTCGGAATGACCATGAACTTCGTCATGATCGACCAGAGCGCACTGTACTGGGCTTCCCGGCGCTTGCCTGTGTGAAACTCGTCATAATCGACGACGTCCGCCTGCATCGACGGCCCGAGAAAAAGGCCCGCGCTGAAGCCCATGCCGGCGATGACGAGGATGAACATACACGCTACAAGATCGCCCTTGTCCAGCATGAACAGCGACAGCGAACCGAAGATGCCCGGCAGGAAACCGATGAGCCAGATCGGTTTCTTCTCGAAGCGGCGCGCAAGCCACACCCAGACTGGCAGGAACAGGAACCCGCCGACGAAGTAGCAGGCGAGAAATATCGCGAGCCACTTGTCGGGATTGTCAGGTTGCAGCACATACTTTGTGAAGTACGGCATCATCAGGCCGGGAATGGCGCCCGTGATGGAGCCGACGAGATAGACGATGAGCAGCAACCGGAAGACGCCGTTGCGCATGACGCGCCGGACGCCCGGAATGAGCGGATTCGATTCCCGCGTCATGAAGCTCGGCCGTTCACGAACCTGCACCACAAGGTTCAGGTACAAGATCACCAGAAGACCGCCGAAGATGAGGGCAAAGCCGGTATACCCCTCTCTCTCACCGCCCAGCGTCGAGATGAGAATTGGCGGCAACACCGCAGCAACCAGCGTTCCACCGACAACGAATCCTTCTCGAATGCCGAACAGCATGCTGCGTTCGTTGTAGTCGAGCGTGAGTTCAGGCCCGAGGCCGTAGTGCGGAATGATGTAGATTGTGTGGAAGACGTAGTAGAGGGTGTAGGTGACGGCGAACCACGTCGCGGCGCCGACGCCGCTGATGTCTGCCGGCGGCGTAAACATAAGATAGAAGGCGACTGCGCAAAGCGGTGCGCCCAGCGCGATCCATGGCCTGCGCCGGCCCCAGCGCGTCCTGGTGCGATCCGATACCCAACCCATCATCGGGTCCGTGATCGCATCGAGCGCACGCGCCAGCGCCTTGATCAGCGCGATAAAGCCGAGCGGGACGAGAATGGTATCGGAGTAAAAGATCGTGAGGTGGATGCCGATCGGGATCGCCATCGCAGCGCCGGCGAAACTCGGCGCACCGTAAGACACTCGGGTTACAAAAGGTAACGGGGGATCCTTGATTGTCCCGTCCGGGTTTGTCGCTTCCAGAACCCCGGACTGGCTTCCCTCTGTTTCAGCCATACCACTTCCACACACGCGTCAGTGATCTTATCCCACGCGAGCGTGCAAGTGCCACCGGCGACGGTGAATCGCCGGTGACCTGCGATGGGCCGTTAGCGTGCGCCGGCTTTGTTCGGGTCCGCCTTGCCTTCGACGATCGATCGCCCGAGTGCGGGAAACGTCGGGATCTCGTCATCGGACAGTGGTTTCATGTAGCGCTTGCGCTTCATTGCCGCCTCGATGTAAGGCGCGAGTTCTTCCGCCTTCTCACGTTCGCGTTCTGCTTCGCGCACCTTGAATTCAGGCATGACCTCGGCAGCGAACAGCTCAAGTGCTTCACAGATGTGCTCGTGCTTGTTCATGCCCGCCTGCTGGATGAACGTCACCTGGTCGACACCGACATCCTCGAACTTCTTCAAATGAACGCGCATGTCGTCCGGCGTACCGATGCCCCCTCGCTCCGCCGTTAGTGCACGCGACATGTCGAGGGGATTTTCTTTCAGCTGCTTCGCCCGCATCGCACGAAACTCGTCGAACAGGTTAGTGCGGCCCGGCTTGTGCTCTCCGAACCCGTAAAGCGAGCCGAGTGCATAACCGAAGAACTCGAAGCCTTCGAGGCCACGTTCAATCGCCGTCTGGCGATCTTTGTGCAGGGAGAAACTGGTCACCATACAAATGTTGGCGTTGACCGCGTGACCGATCGGCACACACTCGTCGCTCTTGATGATGCTGTAATACTCATCGACCCAGTGCTTCGCGTCGGCGGGATCCACAAACGCAAAGGTCAACGCACCGATGCCGAGGCGCGCGGCCATCTTGATGGTCTCACGATTCGAGCAGGCCACCCAGATCGGCGGATGGGGTCTCTGTACCGGCTTCGGTACGATATTGCGACACGGCATCTCGAAGTACTTGCCTTTGAAACCCGGATAAGGGTCCATCGCCAGCATATTCGCAATCTGTTCCGTCGCTTCGAGGTATTGCTCGCGCTTGCTTTGCACCGGGATGCCGAAACCGCCCAGCTCGAGTATTGCAGACGATTCGCCAGTACCGAAGTCGACGCGGCCGTTCGACACCAGGTCCAGCGTCGCAATACACTCCGCCGTGCGAGCCGGATGGTTGTAGTTCGTGATCACCTGGCGGATACCGTGGCCCAGGCGAATGTTCTTCGTACGCTGCGAGGCTGCGGCGAGAAAGATCTCCGGCGCAGAGGAATGCGAGTATTCCTCGAGAAAATGGTGTTCGACTTCCCACGCATAGTCGATGCCCAGCCGGTCGGCGAGCTCGACCTGGTCCAGCGCGTCCTGGAAGAGCTTTTGCTCGACGCCATCGGACCAGGGTCGCGGCAATTGGTGTTCGTAGAAAATTCCGAATTTCATATGGGCTTCCTCCCTCTCAGGCTGCCAGTTTTTCGAAGTCTGTCATGACCGTCGCGCCATTGGGCGTCGCCAGGATCTTGCGACGCAGCTCTGCGCGGTTGTTATCACGATTCGCGACGTGCATCTCGACCGCATGCCAGTGAACCATCTTCTCCCAGACCGGATCGATGATGGTGGCACCCGAGACTTCCTTGCCGTCGACTGTACGGATCGTACAACTGCGGAACTCCGAGATCGCCGCCTTCAACCACGCGACGTGCACAGCCTCGTCCTGCCGAATGCGATTGACGAGCTGCGCCGCATGCTCGGCTTCCTTGCGACGATCGGTAAATACTGCCGGATTGGAGAGCACCTTGACGTTGAAATCGAAGCCGCGTTCCGCGCGCACCTCGATCATCAGCAGGTTCATCAAAAAGGCGAGCACACCTTCGTATTCCATCGGGATCTGCTCCATTTCGCGCTGGTCCTTCTCGCGGCCGATGCTCGCCGGCGGTGTGGGGATCGGGAACTTGTCCTTGCCGAAGACCAGGTCGCGAGCAGCGAACCACATCACGTCGTGGCCGCCGAGATCGGTCGCAGGGTTTCCGCCCTCATCCCAGCCGTGCGAAGTGAGGAGGCCTTTGCCCAGGTGACCGAGCGCCATCTCGCTGATGTCTTCGATGATGATATTCTGGAAGTCCGGTGGCACGAGGTCTGCGAGCGCCTTGCCGCGCGCCTCGATCAATCCGGTGATCGTCAGTGAATCCCAGAGCGGCTGTTCGATCCCGTGCTGCAGGAGAAATATCTGCTGGTCGATCGTCGGGTAATTCGGCTCCGTCAAGAGCTCGGTGGTCGCATCCAGGATCGGGACGCCCCGATCAACCAATTGCTGCGTCCACGCATTGATCGCGTCCCAGCGATGGCGTGTCCTGGGAGTCAGGTAGTTGCCGGCCTCATCGAAGCCACCATGCAACTTCAGGCCGCACTCGATATGCGGCGTCGCATAGTCGTGCTCGGCTTCCAGTTCTTCTTTGGTAAAGGCAAGTTTCGTCATGGAGTCACCCTCTTGTATCTCGGTTCGTTTGGGTATCGCCGGCATCCAGGCGGAATGCGCGGTCGATGAAAGTCGTCAGCTCTTCGATGAGTTGCGCGCGCGGGACTTGCTTGCGCCATCCATACGCCAGCGCCTGGCGCAGCATGCCGCACACGGCGTGACTCACGAGTTCAATGTCGTAGTGCTCGCGTATTCGCGCCAGCGCCTCGTCACTGCCGGCAGCCATTTCCACGATGTGGCCCATCCTGTCATACAGCATCCAGGCCTCCGGCTCGTCCGGCGCAATGAAGACCGGGTCGAAGAATGCGGCGTGCAGGACGCCGGGATGCTCGATCGAGAAGTCGATGATGGTGTCGAAGATCACGCGCCACCTGGCGCGTTGGTCCGTCACTCCGTCGAGGCTTGCAAGGTACCGGTCGTGCAGGTCGTGCTGCGTCTGGTCTGCGAAGTCGAGAAACGCCGCGCGTTTGTCCTTGAAATGGAGATAGAACGTACCGTTGGCGACCCCGGCCTCGCGCGCGATGTCCTGCGGGCGTGTACTGTGGTACCCCTGGCTGACAAACAGTCGACGTGCAGCGCGGCGAAGGCGGTCCAGGGATGCCTGCGGCTTGGCGGTAGCAGGTTCGGCCATCATTTATCGGGGTGACAAATTGTCAGTCGATTAGAACGCCAGTTCGCGTCTGCTGTCAAACAAAATGACAAACTGTCAGCCGAGCGCCGCGGCCGCCTTGTACGGGTATAATGGCGCGCGTTTACTGGCACCGAGGGCGGTAATGAGCAGACGATACCCGAATACACGCATGAGGCGAATGCGAGCCGACGACTTCTCGCGGCGCCTGATGCGTGAGTCCTTACTTACCGCAGCAGACCTGATCTATCCGGTTTTCGCACTGGAGGGAGAGAACCAGACGGAGCCCGTCGCCAGCATGCCGGGCGTTCGGCGCCTCAGCGTCGACCTCCTTGTGGAAGAAGCACGCGAGGTCCACGACCTCGGCATCCCGGTCATCGCGCTGTTCCCGGTTGTGCCCCTCGACAAGAAGAGTGAACGCGGCGAGGAAGCGTTCAATCCCGACGGACTCGCGCAACGTGCGGTTCGCGCAATCAAGGAAGCCGTGCCTACGCTGGGCGTCATGACCGACGTCGCCCTCGACCCGTTCACTACCCATGGCCAGGACGGCATCCTGGATGAGAGCGGCTACGTGATGAACGACGTTACCGTCGACACGCTTGTGCGCCAGGCCATCTCGCAGGCTGACGCGGGCGTCGACATCGTGGCGCCGTCCGACATGATGGACGGTCGAATCGGCGCCATTCGCGAAGCGCTGGAACACGCGGGCCACGTCAATACCCGCATCATGGCTTACTCTGCGAAGTACGCTTCTTCATTCTACGGACCGTTTCGCGATGCGGTGGGTTCCGCGTCCAACCTGGGTAGCGGGGACAAATACAGCTACCAGATGGATCCCGCGAACACCGACGAGGCCCTGCAAGAGGTTGCGCTGGACCTCGAAGAGGGAGCCGATATGGTCATGGTCAAACCCGGCATGCCGTACCTGGACATCGTCCAACGCGTCAAGGCGGAGTTCGGTGTACCCACGATGGTCTACCAGGTGAGCGGTGAGTACGCGATGCTGCGGGGCGCGATCGACAATGGTTGGCTCTCCGAGGCAGTCATCCTCGAGTCGCTGCTGGGCATGAAACGCGCCGGTGCCGACGGCATCCTGACGTACTTCGCCAAACTCGCAGCGGCAAAACTGGCCGGCAAGCACTGACGCCGCGTTCATTCGTCGGCGCCAGCGCCAACCGGCAACCCCATTCTTGTGATTCGCGAGACAGCGGCTTAGGATAGCGAGCCTGACCGATCCGTTTTACCGCCCCGCGTAACCAAAACCGAATCCAGGAGACAACCAGATATGACCGATATCACCCACGTGACCGACGACAGCTTCGAATCCGAGGTGCTGCAATCCGACGTACCGGTACTCGTGGACTACTGGGCCGAGTGGTGTGGCCCCTGCAAAGTGATCGCACCGGTTCTGGAAGAGATCGCAACCGAGTACAACGGCAAGATGAAGATCTGCAAGCTGGACATCGATGCAAACGAAGAGACGCCGCCCAAGTATGGCATTCGCGGCATCCCGACTCTGATGCTTTTCAAGGGTGGCAACGTGGAAGCCACCAAGGTCGGCGCCCTGTCGAAATCCCAGCTCACCGCATTCCTCGACAGCAACATCTGACGGTTGCCAACGAGTTTACAGGGCCGATTGTCGCGACGTGGCCCCCGGTTCCGGCCGCGTCGCGCACCTAAAAAACTGTTGACAACCTCGAAAAAAACGGACATTTTAACGCGAACCCATAGTTAGGAACCGAACGAAGCGAGACCCCGCTGCAGTTCCCAGGCTGGCAAACCCGTGCCGGCCGTCTCTTCCAAACTAGCTTCAAGTTAACTTTCCAAACTACTTCCAGAACACGTTCCAGAACAGCAACCCCGGCGCCGACGCGCGTTTCTCCCTATCAGAAATCGAAAAAACACCTATGAACCTGACTGATCTCAAGACCAAACCCATACCTGAACTGCTTGAAATCGCCCACGAGATGGGGATGGACAATCTTGGCCGCTCCCGCAAGCAGGAAATCATCGCCAACGTCCTCAGGAAGCACGCCAAGGGCGGCGAGGCGATTTACGGCGATGGTACGCTGGAGATATTGCAGGACGGCTTTGGCTTCCTGCGTTCGGCCGACAGTTCGTACCTGGCAGGCCCGGATGATATCTACGTGTCGCCGAGCCAGATTCGTCGCTTCAACCTGCGTACCGGCGACACCATCGCGGGCAAGATCCGTCCTCCGAAAGACGGCGAACGTTATTTTGCCCTGCTGAAAGTCAACGAGA
>JAGRIN010000138.1 GCA_020443245.1 Pseudomonadales bacterium | reverse complement strand
AGCTGGGCGGCAGTCCCCTTTACCTCGATATGGCCGCAGGATTGTATACGCGGCTTGGCCTGCATGACCGGGCAATGCCCCTGTATCGTCGCGCGACGCAACTTCAACCCGAGATCGACCAGTTCCGCGCAAACCTCGCGGCCTCACTCGTGTACGTCGGGGACATCGAGGAAGCAGTGAGTCTCTACGAGTCATTGATCGAGAAGTACCCGGCGCACCAACGCAACCATTACGAGCTGTCAAAATTGCGCAAGGCGACGGATCGTTCGCATGTCGATCGGATGATCGACGTGCTCCATACCGGCCGCCTGCCACCGGACAAGAACATCTTCCTGTACTACGCGATCGGCAAGGAACTCGAGGATCTCGAAGCCTGGCACGAGGCCTTCTCTTACTATGAGCGAGCCGGCAATGCCATCACGGCGCTCGCGAACTATGACGTCGGGCGCGACGTCGAGCTTATCGACGCTGTGATCGACACCTGCACTGCTGAGTGGCTGGGTGACGCGCAGGCGCGCGCCGCGACGCCCGCCGGATCTCCCGAGCCGATATTCGTGACCGGACTGCCGCGCTCCGGCACGACGCTGGCTGAGCGCATCATATCGAGCCACTCGACGGTCGAGAGTGTCGATGAGACGTTTTTTGTCCCGATCGCGCTGCAACGCGTCAGTGCGCTCGCATCGCCCGATGGCGTGACGCCGAAGATCGTCCGCACCGCCGCCAGGAAGGACCCGGCCAGGGTCGCCTCTGACTACATTGCCAGCGTCAGTTACAAACTCACGGGCAAGCCCCGCTTCGTCGAAAAACTGCCAGAGAACTTCACATGGCTCGGCTTTGTCGCAAAGGCATTTCCCCATGCGCGGCTCATCATCCTGAATCGCAATCCCATGGACGTCTGCTTTGCGATGTACAAGCAATCCTTCTTCCGGTTCGCATACAACCAGGCCGACCTCGCGCGCTACTACATTGCGTTCGACCGCCTGAAGGCTCACTGGCGGGAGGTACTGGGTAGCCGGCTGGTCGAGATCGACTACGAATTGCTCGTGTCGGACCAGGAAACCCGTACACGCCGGCTACTGGACGAACTGGACCTGCCATTCGAGCAGGCCTGTCTGGACTTCGACCAGAACGAGCGACCCAGTTCGACGGCAAGCACGGTGCAGGTCCGATCGAAGGTGCACACGCAGTCCGTGCAGCGCTGGCGACACTTCGAGTCCGAGCTCGCACCGCTGGCTGCTGCCCTCACTGCCGCCGGCATCGATATCGGGGCATAATCAACGTTCCTTACGAGAAGATGGTAGACAGCATGATTCGGGGTTTGAAGCGCCTGATTGGCCTGCTCTTGCTCGTTGCGGTCGGGCTCGTCCCGTTCGGCACGAGCGCCGACGAGAAACGGTTCGAGGGTGTCGAAAACGCCATGACACCGGCAGAATTCAAGGCTGCCGGACTCGACAAGCTATCCGCCGAGGAGTTGCAACGGCTGAACAGTTGGCTCGACGCATTCGAAAGCGGGAAAACCCCGCCCCACGCGCCACAATCCCGCAAACCGGCACCGGCGCCCGTTGTGCAGTCCACCCCGGCGATGCCTGAACCCGTGCAAGCGCCGCAGGCCACCGGAGACTCTCCGGACGATGAGGCCATCGCCCGCGCGGGACTCCACGAGAAGCCTGCCCCACCTCCGGAAGCCAGCTCGTTTGTGGCCAGCGTCGTACCGCACTTCGAAGGTTGGTCCGGGAAGACGGTCTTCGAACTGGACAACGGCCAGGTGTGGCAGCAGCGGCAGGCCGGGAGCTTCGCCTACCTGGGTACATCTGACCAGGTGCGGCTCACGAAAAAACTGTTCGGGTTCTGGTTTCTCGAACACCTCGACTCGGGCCGCTCCATCGGCGTCAAACGCATTCACTGAGCCCCGGCGCATTCCCCGCACACGGGGCTCGGACTCTCGCATTTCGACGGCCAAAGGCGGTCACGCATGGTAGAATCCTGTGTTTATCAGGAATCGACGGACGCTATGCCCATCATTCGGCCGATTTCCGCACTGCTTGCGATGCTCTGTCTCGTCACAAGCTCGCTGGCCGGCGCACAATCGAACGACGACGCGGTCGACTTCGCCTCCCAGACCATCCACCTGGCCCTTACCCAGGAACCACCCCAACTCAACAGCATGAAGGCCACAGACCAGGTCAGTATCCTGGTACTGAGTCATGTCATGGAAGGGCTGGTGCGCTATGACCGTCGGGGCAACATTGTCCCGGGCGTAGCGGAACGCTGGGAACTGACCCCGAAAAAGGCGACGTTCTGGCTGCGCAAGAATGCCTTCTGGAGTGACGGACAGCCCGTGACAGCGCACGACTTCGTGTTTGCCTGGCGAAATGCCCTGGACCCGGCCACGGCTTCAGAGTATGCCTTCATCCTCTACCCTATCAAGAACGCCGAAGCGATCAACAAAGGAAAACTGCCGACCACAGATCTCGCCGCTCGCGCCCTCGACGACTACACCCTCGAAATCGACCTCGAGTCCCCGACACCCTACTTCCTGAAGCTCGCTGCGTTCGTTACCTACTATCCGGTGCGGCAGGACTTTTTCGAAGCCAAGGGCGACGGCTACGCGGCGGATACTGACGATCTCCTGTACAACGGACCATTTGTGATGACCGAGTGGACGCATAGCGCGTCGCTCAAGATGGTCAAGAACCAAAGGTACTGGGACAAGGAACATATCGTCCTGAACGCTATCAACGCGGACTACATTACGGCGGACACACGGGCACGGCTGAACCTCTACATCGACGGCAAGATCGTCTACACGCGGCTGGACGGAGAGACCTACAAGGACGCCCTGACGCAGCGCTTTCGCATCAGGAGCTTTACCACGGGCTCAGTGTTCTTTATGGAGTACAACCATCGCGACGGACGCGTCACCCGCAACGCCAACCTCCGCCGCGCGATCCAGCATGTATTCGATCCCGATGAGTTTGTGAACAAGGTGCTCGCGACACCGGGCAACCTCCCCGGCGAGAGCCTGTTCCCGGTGTGGCTGCAGGGCGTGGACGGCCGGTTCCGCCAGGAGTATCCGGCCCCGCGCGCCAAAGTCGACGTCGACGAAGCAAAGGCCTACCTTCAGAAAGCAGCAACGGAACTCGGCCGGAAGCAGATACCCCCCCTTGTACTGCTCGTCAGCGACAGTCCCACCGCGACCAAGCAGGCTGAGTACATGCAGGGCCTGTTAAAGTCGAGGCTCGGTCTCGACATCAAGATCGACGTACAGACGTTCAAGCAACGCCTCGCGAAGATGACCGCGGGCGACTTCGACATGGTCGGCGCCGGTTGGGGTCCGGACTACGACGACATCATGACGTTTGGCGACTTGTTCGCAAGCTGGAACCTGAACAACCGGGGCCGATACAGCAACCCGGAATACGATCGACTCGTGCGGGTCGGCATGACCAATACCGACCCGAAGACCCGCATGGACGCGATGGGTGAGTTGCAGCAGATCCTGTTCGACCAGGCCGTGATCCTTCCCCAGTACGAGCAAGGCGTGATCTACCTCATGCATCCCAAGCTTCGCGGCGTCGTCCGCCGCGTCGTCGGTGCCGACCCCGATTTCACCTACGCGAGAGTCATCGAGTAACCCTGTGCTCTATTACATCCTGAAGAGGCTCGCCGCCGGCGTTATTACCGTCTGGTTTATCGCGACCGCGACCTTTATCGCGATGCACTCTGTTCCCGGCGATCCGCTGATGAACGACAAGGCCGTCTCAGCAGAAATTCGCAAAAACCTGGAACGCAAATACGGACTCGACCGGCCGGTGCATGAACAATACTTCCTGTTTCTCGGGAACATGCTGAAGGGCGATTTCGGCATTTCGTTTACCCAACAGAACCGGAAGGTCAATGACATCATCCGCGATCACTTTCCGGTATCGGCCACACTCGGCGTGCTCGCCATTCTCATTGCCTCAACAGGCGGCGTCCTTTGGGGTGCGCTGACGGCCATTTACCGGAATCGCTTGCCGGACATCATCATCATGTTCCTCGTGATACTCGGCATCTCGGTGCCGAGCTTCGTCTTCGCCGCGCTCGGGCAACTTCTGCTCGTCAATATCAACAAACTCGTCGGCTATTCCCTGATTCCCGTGGCAGGCTGGGGCACCATCTGGCACATGCTCATGCCGTCACTGGTCCTGGGTCTCGGCACCATGGCGCTGCTCACCCGCCTGATGCGATCTTCCATGCTGGAAGTCGTAAACGAGGACTACATCAAGACCGCGCGGGCCAAGGGTCTCTCTCCCACGCGCATCTTCTTCCGCCACCAGCTTCGCAACGCGATCCTTCCGGTGGTGACGGTACTCGGCCCCCAGATCGCAGCCATTACCACCGGCGGGTTCGTTGTTGAACTGGTCTTTGCAATCCCGGGACTCGGACGCTATTTCGTCCAGGCAGTCCAGCAACTCGACTACACGGTCATCATGGGCACGACCGTATTCTATGGTGCATTCCTCGTTTTCATGGTGATCGTCGTAGACATTCTCTACGGATTCATCGATCCGCGAGTAAGGTTGCAGTAAGGCATCTGATGACAGACGTACTGACGCGAGAAAGCAGGCTCAATGAGGACGACTTCGCTCCGGCACAGACCAGCGAGAGCGTCGAGCAAATCTCCCGCCCGTCCCTGTCTTACTGGCAGGATGCCTGGATTCGACTCAAGAAGAACAAGCGCGCGCTGATCTCTCTCTACATCATCATCGGCCTTGCGCTCTTCACGCTGGCCGGTCCACTGCTGTGGCGCGTCGACCCCGCTCTCCAGGACCTGAACCAGATATCTCAATCGCCTTCGATGCCCAAACAGGCAATCGTCGTGGGGCCATATCAACGCTGGCGTGGCGTCACGATAGAGGGCTTCCCCGCCGAGCCTGATGAGTACCTCGACACGATTCCCGCACCGACCGGACTGCACACCTACGACGACCCGACCACGCAGAGCGTGCGGCTGGTCTGGGACCCGGTAACCGGCGCAGGTGGCTACAACGTTTATCGCAACCAACGGAAACCCGAAACCATCAACGATCTCGGCCTGCCGCTCGGCGGCACGCTCGCCGGCAATGAGGTCAGCTATGAAGACAGGCTGAACCTCGAGCGCAAGACCTACTACTACTCGATCGTCCCCACGGACGGGTTCGATGAATCGAGCCAGTATGCGATCCTGAAGGTGACGCCGAAGCTCGCGATTACACGCGACGATGCCTTGACACGCGGATTGATCGACACAGCCGATAACGTCGCGTTCGGCGATACGATCAACCTCGAGTTTCATCCCTTCGGCACAGACTACCTCGGCCGCGACATGCTCGCCCGACTGATGCAAGGCGCCCGCGTTTCACTCTTCATCGGGATCGTGGCGCCTTTCCTTTATGTACTCTTTGGCATCATGTACGGCGGTTTCGCCGGCTACTTCGGCGGGAACTTCGATCAACTACTGATGCGATTTGCCGACTTCGTCGTCGCGCTGCCTTTTCTGCTGTTCATGATCCTGTTCAAAATAGCCTTCGGTATCGGCCCGGGCGAGAGCGGTGTATTCCCGATGCTCATTGCGCTGGTCCTGCTGGGCTGGCCTGCCACCGCAAGGCTTGTGCGCGGGCAGGTGCTGCAGATTCGCGAACAGGGATATATCCAGGCCGCGCGACTGCTTGGCGCAACGCATCATTACCTGGTGATCCGGCACATCATTCCCAACACGATGGGCGTCATCCTCGTTACCCTCACGTTCGCGGTGCCCTCGGCGATTTTCACCGAGGCGTTCCTGTCGTTCATCGGAATGGGGGTCGCACCACCAACGCCTTCATGGGGATCGATGTGCAATGAGGGCGTCAAGACGATGCTGAGCCATCCCCATGAGCTGTTCTTCCCCGCGTTCTTCATCAGCGTCACTGTACTTGCGTTCAATCTCCTGGGTGACGGGCTGACCGAAGCGCTCGACTCAAGACTGCGCTCAAGGGATTAGGATGTCGGAACACCTGCTCGAAGTAACCAACCTTGGCGTGCAGTTCGCCACCTACGGCGGTGAAGTCAAAGCCGTACGCGGCGTCGACTTCTACGTCGACAAGGGCGAGACACTGGCGATCGTCGGAGAATCAGGTTGCGGCAAGTCCGTCACCGTCCAGTCGCTGATGGGACTCATCCCGATGCCGCCGGGCAAGATCACCTCAGGTAGCGCCACGCTGAACGGCAAGGAGATCCTCGGATTGCCGCCGAAACAGGCGAATCGCTTCCGCGGTGTTGAGATCGGTATGATCTTCCAGGATCCGATGACATCCCTGAACCCCACCATGACGATCGGCGACCAGATTTCCGAGACGCTGATGGTCCACCGAGGATTCAGCTATCGCGAAGCGTTCACCCGCAGCATCGAGTTGCTCGAAAGAACCCGGATTCCTGAGGCGTCTCGACGCGCGAAGCAATACCCCTTCGAGTTCTCAGGCGGCATGCTTCAGCGGGCAATGATTGCCCAGAGCCTTGCCTGCAATCCGGCGATCCTCATTGCCGACGAGCCGACCACGGCGCTCGACGTCACAATCCAGGCACAAATACTCGAACTGATGGCAGAACTCCAGCGCACAGAGGAGATGTCCATCATTCTCATCACGCATGACCTGGCAGTCGTAGCGCGGATGGCAGACCGCGTCGCGGTCATGTATGCAGGGCAGATCGTTGAGACCGGAACGGTCGACGAGATTTTCTATGAGTCCGCACACCCCTATACCGTTGGCCTCAAGGAGGCGATGCCGTCCAACCGTGTATCGCGGGACAAGGCGCTGATGCCGATCCTCGGAAGTCCCCCGGATCTCTTCTCCCCACCGAAAGGATGCGGTTACTACGCACGTTGCCCACACGCAATGAAAGTCTGCAAACACAACCTGCCGCCTTCGTTCCCGATCAGCGACACGGAGCATGTCGCACGCTGCTGGCTCCAGCATGAGGATGCGCCCAAAAGCGACCACATCACCCAGGCGGGCCGTTGATGCTCATCCGTACCGAGAAGATCAAGAAACACTTCCATGTCGGCGTCGGCCAGACCTTGCACGCCGTCGACGGTGTGTCGATCGAAATCGACGAGAACGAAGTCCTGGGTTTGGTCGGCGAGAGCGGCTCCGGCAAGTCGACGTTCGGCAAGACGCTGATCGGCCTCCTGCCGCGGACGGCAGGAGAAGCCTGGTTCCGTGACAAGCCGCTACCGGCCAAATTCAGTGCGGCCGACCATCTCACCTACTCGCGTGAGATGCAGATGATCTTCCAGGACCCGTATTCATCGCTCAATCCCCGCATGACCGTCCTCGATGTGGTGGGTGAGGGGCTCTTCATACAGGGCAAACATTCGCGTGCACAGATTCGCGAACAAGTCGCGATGTGGCTCGAACGCGTCGGCCTCAGTGCTGATCACATGTCCCGGTATCCGCACGAGTTTTCCGGCGGACAACGACAGCGTATCGGTATCGCGCGGGCGATGATCATCGACCCGCGATTCGTCGTTTGCGACGAGCCCATTTCAGCACTGGACGTGTCTGTACAGGCGCAGGTCATCAACCTTCTCGGTGAACTCAAGGACTCGCTGGGGCTGACATTGCTCTTCATCGCGCACGACCTTTCAATGGTGCGCTATGTGTCGAACCGCATGGCGGTAATGTACCTGGGCACACTGGTGGAATCCGGTCCCGCGGACGAGGTGTTCTTCAATCCGCAACATCCCTATACACAGCTCCTCATTGAATCCAATCCGGAACCGGATCCTCGCCTGGAGCGCGAGCGGGCGTTT
>JAGRIN010000137.1 GCA_020443245.1 Pseudomonadales bacterium | reverse complement strand
CTCGCCGCAGCAGGCTACACTCGGCAGCATTCTCCAACACATTCGCCGGGGGGACGTCGTGCGCGTTCACTCACTCCGGCGCGGTGCGGCGGAGGCCATCGAGGCGATCGCCCACGGTGACCGCAGGAGTTCGAAAGTGGTCGGCAAGACCCTCGGCCAGATCGACCTGCCGCTCGGCACGAACATCGGCGCTATCGTTCGCGGCAATGACGTGATCATTGCCCACGACGACGTGCTGGTGGAGCCGGACGATCACCTGATCCTGTTCCTGGTCGACAAGGCACGCGTTTCCGAAGTCGAGAAGTTGTTCCAGGCTCCGTTCTCGTTCTTCTGACGGAAGCACGTCTTGCATATCCGCATCGCGTTCAGGATTCTCGGGCTCCTTCTGATGATGTTCAGCCTGACGATGCTGCCGCCACTGCTTTTCTCGTGGATCCACAGCGACGGCGTCGGCATGATTTTCGTTAACGCCTTCGCCATCACGTTCGTTTCGGGACTCATTCTCTGGCTGATGTTCCGGCGGTTCCAGGAAGCGATGCGAATCAAGGACGGCTTTCTCGTAACCTTTCTGTTCTACACGGCACTCGGTGCATTCGGCGCGCTGCCGTTCGCACAACACGAGATGGGGATGACGCCCGCCGACGCATTCTTCGAATCTTTCTCTGGCCTCACAACGACTGGCGCGACAGTCCTGACGAACCTCGATGATCTCCCGGAGTCGATCCTCTATTACCGCCAGCAACTGCAGTGGCTTGGCGGCATGGGCATCATCGTGCTCGCCGTCGCGATCATGCCGATGCTCGGCATCGGCGGCATGCAGCTCTACCGGGCCGAGACACCGGGTCCGGTCAAGGACAGCAAGCTGACGCCGCGGATCAAGCAGACCGCGCTCGCGCTCTGGTCGATCTATGTCGGGCTCACTGGGGCGTGCGCTTTCGCCTACTGGGTCGCAGGCATGGGATGGTTCGACGCGCTCTGCCACAGTTTTTCGACGGTCGCGATCGGCGGCTTCTCCACGCATGATGCGAGCATCGGCTACTTCGATTCACCTCTTATCGAGGGCGTCGCGATCTTCTTCATGGTGCTTTCAGGCATCAACTTCGGTCTGCACTTCTTCGCCTGGAAGGAGCGATCGCTGCGGCACTACTTTCGAGACGAGGAAGTGCTCTTCTACCTGTCGATCCTCGGTGCCTGTACCATCGTGGTGACGGCGATCCTGATCGGCTATGAAACTTACTCTGCCGGGCACGCGCTTCGCTTTGCCGCCTTCGAAGTTGTTTCGATCTTTACGACAACCGGGTTTGCCACGGTTGATTTCACTGTGTGGCCAAGCATGCTGCCCTACCTTGTGTTCTTCGGCGCGTTCACGGGAGCGTGCGCGGGCTCGACCGGTGGCGGCATGAAGGTGATGCGAGTCCTGCTGATCTGCAAACAGGGCCTGCGCGAAATCCACCGGCTCATTCACCCGAACGCTATCTTTCCCATCAAGCTGAACCGGCGGCCCATGGGTCCGTCCATCGTTGAAGCGATCTGGGGATTCTTTTCGATCTACGTGATCATCTTCCTGTTCATGCACCTGGCGATGGTGGCCTGTGGCATGGACTTCCTGACGGCTTTCTCGGCAGTCGGCGCCGCGATCAACAATCTCGGCCCGGGCATGGGCGATGTCACCGTTCACTACGGACAGATCAGCGAAACCGCAAAGGTCATCCTTTGCTTCGCCATGATGCTCGGGCGCCTCGAGATCTTCACTTTGCTCGTGCTGTTCACGCCCATGTTCTGGCGGAAGTAACGACGTTCGGCGTCAGAAGACCGTCATCTCGTCCAAAGAAAAATGATGTCGTCGCGTTGGGTGCGGGGAGGTCGTCGTGATCAATTGCTGTTGGTCGCTCCGCACCGGCGGGCACCTTCTTCCGCTCCCGGAAAGCAGCCATCCATGGCTATATCCCGCGACATCCTGTCGCTAGGAGCTCCAGAAGGCGCCCACCGGTACTGCGCTCCTTATCTGCAAAATGGGTGAGTTCGACCAGGTGCGACGGTTCTTTGTTTTTCCTGACTCCGAGGCAACGTTGTTCTTCATATGGCTCGCTGACCCCAATAACGTTCCTGCAGCATCGGAGCGATGGTCAACGGAACGAAGCGCCCGCCGGCATCGACTCGGTGCGACCAACGCTCATATGCAAGCCCCGAGCGCGGAGCAAGGTAAGCGACCAACGCAAAAGGGAGCCCGATACATCCGATAGACTAACGAAGGTCTAGTGGTGCGTCATGGGCTCGTTGTCGTAGTTGTAGAGCCGGACGTTGCCAGGTGGGCGTTCCTTGTAGCGCTTGTATTCCCACTGGTATTGGTCGGGCGCCATTTGCACGCATGCCTCGACGCTTTTGTTCAGGCCCAGGAGCGCAACGTCTTCATCACTGGCGTAAATGTCCTCGTGCGCCTTGGTGAAGTGAATCATGAAGCCCTTCGCGCCGGGTAACCGCTCGATCACACAACAAAGCACCGTCGCCTGACTGCGCCGCAGTAGCCTCGTTATCAGCACATCCGTCAGCGCATCCTCACCGAAGAACGGCACGAACTTTCCCGACGCGGGAACCTGGTCGGGCAAAACGACGACAAGGCTGCCTTCCTGCAAACGACGAAACAATGTCGCGATGCCTTTCTTGGTCGTGGGCACAAGATCGTTACCAAAGCGGTTGCGGATTGTACTCATTAGCGGCTTCAGGTAATCCTGGTTCGGCGGTGCATAAAGACCGGTTTGGTTGCCGCCCTTCGACGCCATGTAGACATTGATCAATTCCCAGTTACCGATGTGTGGGAGGATCACGATGACGCCTTTTCCACTCGCCATCGCTTCGTCCAGCAAGGTTTCGCCTTCCACCTTTTGAATCCAGCCCAGGACCCGGTCGTAGCCGCCAAGCCAGGACGCAGGCGTCTCCATCATCATCATGCCGGTCTGCTGCAGACTCCTGCGCACCATGGCTTCTCGCTCCATAGAAGAGAGAGCCGGCATGCAGACCTCGAGGTTGGTGCGCGTGACCTTGGCGCCGCGCGTATCAAGTTTGAAGATCAGGTCACCGATTCGCCGGCCAAGTACCTGCGAGAGCCCAAGGGGCATGAGCGAGAACAGCCACATGAGGCCGGTAATGGCCCTGCCCGCAATCTGGTCCGTGATCCTCATTGGGCTGTCCGGCACTCCTTGTGACGGAAGCAGCTCGTGAGATGGTCATTCACCATACCGATGGACTGCATGTAGGCGTAGCAGATCGTTGAACCCACGAAGTTGAAGCCTTTTTTCTTGAGGGCTTTGCTCATCGCGTCCGAGACTTGCGTGGTCGCCGGCACTTCGGCGATCGACTTGAACCGGTTCTGGATCGAGCGACCGTCGGTGAAGGACCAGATGAACTCCGAGAAAGATTCGCCCCGCTCCGCAAACTCGAGGTAGCGTCTTGCGTTGTTGATCGCACTCTCGATCTTGAGCCGATTCCGGATGATCCCCTCGTTCCTGAGCAGTTTTTCGACACGACGCTTGTCATAGCGTGCAATCGCGGAAGCATCGAAGCCATCCATCGCCTGCCGGTAATTTTCCCGCTTGCGGAGAATGGTGATCCAGCTGAGGCCCGCCTGGGCACCTTCGAGCAACAGGAACTCGAAGAGCACGTCCTCGTCGCGCCGGGGAAGTCCCCACTCCTCGTCGTGATACGCGACATAGAGCGGATCATCACCGCACCAGTCGCACCGCCTGATTGACCTTGCCATCCATCCTTCCCCGTTCGATGCACGCCACCTTACATTAACGGCGCACCGCTACGGTATACTTACCGACTTTTTTCGATGCGGGAAGTCGCTGTGGGCAACGAAACCTTCCAGGATCTCATCCTGACGCTGCAGGCATTCTGGGCCGAGCGCGGTTGCGTGCTGATGCAGCCCTACGATATGGAAGTCGGTGCGGGCACATTTCACCCGGCAACATTCCTGCGCGCGGTCGGGCCCGAGTCGTGGCGTTGCGCCTACGTCCAGCCCTGCCGACGACCCACCGACGGGCGATACGGTGAGAATCCGAATCGCTACCAGTACTACTACCAGTTCCAGGTACTGCTCAAACCTTCGCCGGACAATATACAGGAGATGTACCTCGATTCTCTCCGCCACCTCGGCATCGATCCCCTCGAACACGACATACGGTTTGTCGAGGATAATTGGGAGTCCCCAACGCTGGGCGCCTGGGGACTTGGCTGGGAAGTCTGGATGGACGGAATGGAAGTCACGCAGTTTACTTACTTCCAGCAGGTAGGTGGCCTGGAGTGCTTCCCGGTATCAGGGGAAATCACTTACGGCCTGGAGCGCCTTGCCCTGTACCTGCAGGGCGTGCCGGACTTCCGCCAATTGGTCTGGAGCCGAAGTGCGGACCGGATCGTTACCTATGCCGATGTCTTCCATCAGTATGAGGTGGAAATGTCCGCCTACAATTTCGATGAGTCAAATGTGCCGGCCCTCTTTGAGCAGTTCGACCTGTTCGAGGCGGAGACGCAGCGTTTGCTCGAGGCCGGGTTGCCGCTCGCTGCCTATGAATTCGTCATGAAGGCCTCGCACGCTTTCAATTTGCTGGATGCCCGCCACGCCATTTCCGTGACGGCTCGCCAGGGCTACATTTTGCGAGTCCGGGCGCTGTCGCACGCGGTGGCCGCGGCCTATTTCGAGTCACGCCGGGCGCTGGGATTCCCGCTTGCCGAAGCAGCGCATCGAGACGCGATCCTGGCGGAGGCCGCCGATGAAGCGTGATTTCCTGCTCGAAATCGGGACCGAAGAGTTGCCGCCCGGACAACTCGTGCGGCTTCGCGACGCCCTGGCCGCCGGCATCGTCTCCGGATTCGACGCCGCACAGCTGGATCACGGCGACGTTTCAACGTTCGCGACCCCGCGCCGGCTGGCGGTATGGATACACGATCTTGCCCACGCACAGCCGGTCCAGCATATCGAGCGTCGGGGACCGTCACGTGAAGCCGCATTTGGCGAAGACGGCAAGCCGACCAAGGCTGCACTGGGTTTCGCGAGATCCTGCGGCGTTGATGACCCCTCCGCCCTGGAATGGCTCGAAACGAGCAAAGGTACCTGGCTGGTCTACCGCGAGTCACGGCCTGGCAGCACCCTCGCCGGGTTGGCGCCGGGGATCATTGAAGCTGCCATCAAGGCCTTGCCGATCGAACGGCCGATGCGTTGGGGTTCACGCCGGGTCGAGTTCGTTCGACCCGTCCATTGGGTCGTGATGTTGCACGGTAACGATGTACTGCCGGCACGCCTGTTTGATTTGCCCACCGGGAGGACAACGCGCGGTCACCGGTTTATGTCGACCGGGGAACATGACATCGCGCAGCCGGCCGACTATGAGTCCATGCTCGAGTCGCTGCATGTGCTCGCGAGTTTCGAGCGACGGCGAGAACGAATCGAAGAGCAAGTGACTGCGATTGCGGCCGCCGAGGGGGTCAGGGCCGTCATCGATCCGGTACTGCTCGACGAGGTGACTGCGCTGGTCGAGTGGCCCGTGGCACTCCGGGGTCGGTTCGATGAGTCGTTCCTGTCGGTTCCGGAGGAAGCGCTCGTGTCGGCAATGAAGTCTCACCAGCGTTACTTTCACATGGTGGATGAACGCGGGCGACTGCAACCCGGCTTTATCACGGTGGCGAACCTCGAAAGCAACAATCCCGATACCGTCATCGCCGGCAATGAACGCGTCATCACACCACGCTTGTCGGACGCCACGTTCTTCTATCGCCAGGACGCGAAGACCACGTTGAATGATCGTCTCGACGACCTCTCGCGCGTCGTATTCCACGCCAAACTCGGCACCTACCACGACAAGGCGATGCGTATTGCCTCGCTGGCCGGCTTCATCGCGAGTGAATTGGGCCTGTCGTCGGCCGAGGTTGCGACCGCCGAACGTGCAGGACGCCTTTGCAAGTCCGACCTCGTGACCGACATGGTCGGCGAATTCCCCGAACTCCAGGGCGTGATGGGACGATATTACGCCGCCGTCGACGGCGAACCCGCCGGGGTTGCCGAGGCAATCGGCGAACATTACCTGCCGACGCACTCCGGCGGTCCGTTACCCGGGAGCGCGGCCGGTCAATGTGTCGCCGTAGCCGACAAACTGGACACACTGGTCGGGCTGTTCGGGATCGGCGCGCCACCCACCGGTTCGCGGGACCCCTTTGCACTCAGGCGGCAGACGCTGGGCGTGATACGCATCGGCATCGAAACAGGGCACGCACTGGACCTGGTGCGCGCGATCGACAAGGCGGCGGCACTCCACGACAAGTCGTTCGATACCGCGCCGTTGATCCAGTACTGTTTCGAACGTCTCGGCACGCTCTACCAGGAACAGGGCATCGGGCTCGACACCTATGCGGCGGTCAGGTCGGCGACGAGTTCGCCAACCGTGCTGGCCGATCTCGACCGACAGGTTCGCGCCGTCCACGCATTCAGGCAACACGAGCGAATCGAAAATCTCGTCGCGGCCAACAAGCGAGTCGCCAATTTGCTCCGGCAGGCAGACCCGGGAATGGATCGCCCTGTCGATCCATCGCGCTTCACGGATGATGCTGAACAAGTGCTTTATGGCGCGCTGGGCGATGCGTCCCGGAAGCTCGATACCAGCGTACCGTTTGAAGAGAGACTGACAGTCCTGGCATCGCTGCAACCTGTCATCGACGAATACTTCGAGAAGGTCCTTGTCATGGCCGACGATCATCAACTGAAAGCAAATCGGCTCGCGACCTTGTCCGCATTACGGGCGCTGTTCCTGTCCGTTGCCGACGTATCGCTGCTACAGGTCCAGGGCGATTGATGACCGGGCCGTTCGTTATTCTCGATCGCGACGGCGTGATCAATTTCGACTCTCCCGACTACATCAAGTCGCCGGAAGAATGGGTGCCCATCCCGGGGAGCCTGGAAGCCATCGCGATGCTGACTCGCGCGGGTTTCGATGTGTATATCGCTACAAACCAGGCAGGCGTCGCGCGCGGAAAGTTTACGGTCGAGGACCTGGATGCAATCCACACGAAGATGAGGGATGCGGTCGAGAACCATGGCGGCAAAATCGCAGGCATCGAATATTGCCCGCACCATCCGGATGATGACTGCGATTGTCGAAAGCCCAGTCCCGGGATGCTTCGCGCCATTGCGAAGTCGTTGGGAGCGTCGTTGGCGGGGCATCCCTTTGTGGGCGATTCAGCGAAGGATCTTGGCGCGGCCGAAGCGGCGGGATGCGTTCCGGTCCTCGTGCTGACGGGCAGCGGCGCCGAAACGCGCCGCCAACGGCCAGACACCCGGTACGTCTACGATGACCTGCTCGCGTTCGCCCGCGACTGGATCCGGCGCGCCCCTGCTACACGTCGAGATTCGCAACCTTGAGCGCGTTGCTCACAATGAAATCCTTTCTCGGCTCTACCTGGTCACCCATCAACGTATTGAACATGTGATCGGCCGCGATCGCGTCCTCGATGGTGACCCGCAACATGGTACGCCGTGACGGATCCATCGTGGTCTCCCACAACTGATCGGGGTTCATCTCTCCAAGGCCCTTGTAGCGCTGGCGCGACTGACCACGCATCGCCTCGGCTCGCAGCCACTCGAGTGCCGCCTTGAGGTTGGTCACGGATTCGCTCTTGTCACCCTTTCGAACGACGCCGTCTTCTTTCACGAGATCCTTGATGGACTCTCCGAAGCGCGTAAATTCCGCATAGTCATGAGACTGGAAGAAATCGTGCGTAAAGACATAGTCGCGCACGACGCCGTGGTTGACGACCGACACCTTCGGATAGAACAG
>JAGRIN010000136.1 GCA_020443245.1 Pseudomonadales bacterium | reverse complement strand
GGACGCCACGCGCGACGTAGCCCTTTTCGCGAACACGACGAGCGATGCGCTCCGCCGAACGGCGAAGGTGCCGCAGGATTTCTTCGGGATCCGAGATGTCGCGACTCAGCGTGCGATCCGAACCGATACTCTTCGACGCCCGGCCCCGCTGCACGTCCCGTGGATCCTGTGCGTTCGCGAGATCGAAGAAATGTCGGCCACTTCCGCCCAGGTGCCTCACGAGGAAGGCCGGGTCGGCACGGGCGACGTCGCCAATTGTGGCGAGGCCGAGGTCCAGCAAGCGAGGCGCGGTCTTGCGGCCGACGCCCCAGAGCCGCGTTACCGGCAGCGGTGCAAGCCACGCCGGCGCAAGGGCTTGTGGCACAACAGTCAGGCCGTCCGGTTTCTCGTGGGCACTGGCCACCTTCGCCACATACTTTGTGCCCGAGATGCCGACCGAAACGTCGAGACCGGTCGCCGACTTCACTGCCTGCTTGATCTTGCGCCCCATCTCGATGGGCGAGCCGAAAATGTGCGCCGCGCCGGTCATTTCGAGGAACGCTTCGTCGAGCGAGAGCGCCTCGACCTTCGGCGAGAAGTCGCCAAAGATGTCCATCACCTGCCGGGATATCTCGACATAGCGTTCAAAGCGTGGCTCGACCATGATCGCCTGGGGACATCGCCGGCGGGCCTCGGCCACCGGCATGGCACTGCCCACACGATACTTGCGGGCCTCGTAGCTGGCGGTCAGCACCACACCGCGATAGCTGTTCGGCCCGACGAGGATCGGCTTGCCCCGAAGGGAGGGATTGTCGAGTTGTTCCACCGCCGCGTAGAAGGCATCCATGTCGGCGTGAACGACGATTCGAGGCCAGGCGTCCATGTTCACACACTACGCGAATACTGTATATATTACCAGTATCAGTTGACGTCGACGGTCTGAACCCAGAACCTGTGGTTATGGTGGCGGGGCGGCGGCCTGAAACCCTCCTCCCGGTACTTCTGGGCGAGCGCTTCGTAGTCGCCACTCTTCTCGGAATTGCCGAGGCGCGCCCAGCTTCGGGACAAGGCTTCGTAGAAGTCCGGCTCGTCTCGCTTGAGGCGCACAGAGCGTTCCAGCAGTGTCACTGCATCGCGATAATGCCCCTCTTCCATCAGCGTCCGCGCAACAAAGTAGTGAAAGTAGGGATTGCGCTGCCTGTACCAGTTCACGCGTTCGACGTAGTGCTTCGCTTCGCGGTCTCGCCCCTCGGACTGGTAAAGCTGCGCCAGGTTGCCGAGCGCAGAGTAGTTGTCATCGTCCGCCTGAAGCGCCCGCCGGTAGGCATACTCGGCAAGTTCCAGTCGACCGCTGCGACGCATCGCTGCACCCATGTTGTTCCATGCATCCGAGAATCCCGGGTCGATCTGGAGCGCGACCCGGAGATTATCGACCGCCACCTGCTGGTCCCCGCCGATCACAGCCTCGGCGCCGAGATTGTTGTAGTAGAGAGCGAGGGCCTCCGTATCGCTGATCCTCGCTGCCTCGCGGTCGCCGACGACGAACTCGGGCAGGAAGTCCATCACGTACTCCGTGCCCCCGTCGAGCTTGCCCACGGCGATGATGTGTTCGTAGCGGATCATGGTCCAGCCTTCATGATCCCAGGTCGGTGCAACCTCGACGGTCTCATAGTGTGCGTCGAGACCGATGTATCGGGCTGTCGCAATAAAGAGATTGGTCATCGACAGGCAGTTACCCTTACGGGTTTCCCAGAGTTCCATGGCCGTCTTGGTCGAATTGGCATCGTACCCGATGGACAACTCGTCCTCGTCGAACAGCAGCTCGCGCAGCTCGTTCAGCTTGTAATGATCATTCCACTTGCGGTTGATGCGCGCATCAAGCGTGGCCTTCGCGTCATCGCTGAGCCAAAGCGTTACGGGTTCAGGTGGGAGCGGCGCAGGATTGCCGAGCACCGCTGAAGACAACGACTGCGCAGCACCACCCTGGTAGCTGTAGTCGAACGTCTCGCAGCCCGCAATGCACAACGCCAACACGAACGCGGAGATACGTGGCGCGCACATCAAACGGGCGGCTAGCTGCCCCTTGGAAGGATGACGGTTCATTCCCTTACTGTGTTCACCCGGCTGCCCGTATCGTTCATAGTATGCCGGAAGAGATTTGTTGACCAGTTGAACGGACCCATGCCCACGTCAGGCGAGGACAGCCGCCTCCTATCGAAATATCGCGAAAAGCGCCGCACGGACGGCACGCTCGAGCCGTTCGGAAGCCAGGCGGCGGCAAGCACCGGGCCACTTCGCTTCATGGTCCACCATCACGCTGCGCGCAACACCCACTATGACCTGCGCCTCGAAATGCAAGGGGTCCTGCGCTCCTGGGCGGTACCGAAGGGCCCGTCACCCAATATGAAAGACAAGCGCTTTGCCGCACTGGTCGAAGACCACCCTCTCGAATACGGCGACTTCGAGGGCAAGATTCCCGACGGCAACTACGGTGCCGGCTGGACGATAGTCTGGGACCGGGGGACCTGGCGGCCAAAGGGCGACCCGCTCGACGGTCTCGAACAGGGCAAGCTGCTATTCGAACTTGACGGCCAGAAACTGCATGGCATGTGGACCCTGGTCCGCATGAAGGGAGACGGCAAGGACTGGCTGCTCATCAAGGAACGGGACGACCACGAGGACGAAACCTTGTCCACCGAGGACTATCCGATGAACTCGGTGTTCTCGGGCCTGTCGATCGAAGATCTCGACGCCGGCCGCAATCCGGGCAGGTCAGTACTCGCCTCGCTTGCGAAATCGCGCACCACGAAAGCGGAAGTCTCCGGCAAGGAACTGGCTCCCATGCTGGCGACGGCCGGTGACGCGTTCGATCGCAAGGGCTGGCTGTTCGAGATCAAGTACGACGGCTATCGCCTCCTGTGTGTGAAGAATGGGGACGTTACACGGCTCGTCTCTCGCAACGGCAATGATTTGTCGGAGACTTTTCCGGAAATCGTCCAGGCCGTGTCCCGACTTCCCTACGATCGTTTTATCCTGGACGGTGAAGCCGTCTGCCACGACGCCGCCGGACTCCCGAGCTTCGCTCGCATGCAACAGCGCGGACGTCTCAACAAGCCCGGCGCAATCCAGCGAGCCGCACGGGAAAGCCCGGCAACACTTTACGCGTTCGATTTGCTGGCGTTCGGCGAGTACGACCTCCGCGACCTCGAACTGCTCAAGCGCAAGACTCACCTGCGCAAGCTGATACCGGTCGCCGGTGTCATCAAGTATTCCGATCACATCGAGCAAGACGGCCGCGCTATGTATTACGCGGCGTCGGATCTCGGGCTCGAAGGCATGGTCGGCAAGAACGGCAAGTCGAAATACCGCCCCGGTCGCTCCGACCAATGGATCAAGGTGCGCATCGATACCACGGACGACTTTGTCATCATGGGTTACAAGTGCACCGACGGCGGCTCTGTTCGCTCGCTGATCGTGGGCCAGTATATCGACGGTGCGCTCGCCTACAGCGGCAATGTCGGCTCCGGACTGACCAGCCGCGACACGAAAGAGCTGCAGAGGCTGTTCGGCGAACTCGAGGACCTGCCGAGGCCTGACGATGGACCTGAGGGGAAAGACCTCGTATGGAAATCCCCGAAACTCGTCTGTGAGGTGAGGTACAAGGAGATCACGCCCGCCGGCCAGCTACGACATCCCGTATTCCTGCGACGACGAGACGACAAGGACCCGGAGGAGTGCACGCGCGAGATTTTGAACCGCGAACTCGCCGAGGTATCGGTGGAACCCGAACCTGTCATTCGAACTGTTCATTTCTCGAACCTGGACAAGGTGTTCTGGCCGGAAGAGGGCTACTCAAAAGGCGACATGATCGATTACTACCGAGCGATCAGCCCATGGCTCCTGCCCTGGCTCGATGACCGTCCGCTGGTCATGACCCGCTATCCGGACGGCATCGAAGGCAAGTCGTTCTACCAGAAGGACGCACCTGAATTTGTGCCGGACTGGCTGCGGATCGAAAAGATGTGGAGCGATACGACCGAGCGTGAAATCGGCTACTTCGTCGTCGATTGTGAAGAGGCGCTGCTGTATATCGCCAACATGGCCAGCATACCGCTGCACGTCTACCACAGCCGAACCGATGCCCTCGAGGCGCCGGACTGGTGCGTCCTCGACCTAGACCCGAAGGAGGCGCCGTTCACTGACGTGATTAAAGTCGCAAAGGCCATACACAAACTGTGCGAAGAAATCGGCCTGCCCAATTACGTAAAAACCAGCGGTTCGACAGGACTGCACGTACTGTTGCCGCTCGCCAGGCAGTTCACGTTTGAACAGTCGCGAGTGCTCGGTGAATTGCTGGGTCGAATCATCGTCCACCAACTGCCAGACATTGCCACGATCACGCGCAGTCCCGCGCAACGTGACGGCAAGGTCTACATCGACTACCTGCAGAACGGTTCCGGCAAACTGATCGCCGGTGCCTATTGCGTCAGGCCGAAACCCGGCGCACCCGTCTCGATGCCGATCCGCTGGAGCGAGGTCACGTCAAAATTGAGGCCGGACTCCTTCACGATCGCCAACGCACCGGCACGCATGAAGCGCATGAAAAAAGATCCCGCCATCGAGGTCCTCAAGGCTGAGGTCGACCTGCTCACGGTACTGGAACGACTGACGGCGAAGTTCGCAGAGATCAGTTGAAAAGCGCCGCCACAACGAGGCCAAGTACGAGCATGGCGCCGAAGTCACGGCTGTAACGAAAGGCAAACGCCGAGAACCAGAGCGGCCAGACATCCCGTGAATATCCCGACGGACACTCGCCCGGGGCATTCCGCCTCAGCACCCGCATGAGAGGCCGCGCCGTGGGTATCGACAGGAGCAACATGAGCAGCCACCAGTCGGAGGCGGGGCGTGCTGCAAGGAGACCGGCCGCGAGCACCCACTGGATGCAGACAAGTGCGAGAGTGAGGTATCGCGTACGCGCTTCTCCCAGCGCAACCGGCAAAGTCGCGACACCGGCAGAATCGTCCTGGACTCGCTTGTCCAGATGCTTGCCAAGGATGACCAGCGTCGGCCCGACGCCCGCGATGAGCGACAGCACCAGCGCCTCGGCATCGATCCCGCCGGCGAGAACATAGTAGCTGCCACCTGACATGAGTGGTCCCCATACGAGGAGCACTGACAACTCCCCAAGACCGTAGTACTTGAGCGGCCACGTGTAGAACAGCACGAAGAATGCGCCGATGGCGCTGAGTGCCAGCACAGCGCCCCCTTTTTCTGCGACAAGCCAGGCGGCAGCCGCGAGGGCACCCGCGCCGGTGGCGAGCATCACCGCAAGAAACGCGCGGCGACTGACCAGTTCCTGTTCGAGAACATGCACGCCGTAGCGCACACGAAAGTAGTTGCTCCGATCGAGCCCCCTTGAATAGTCGACCAGGTCGTTCAGCAAATTGTTCGTCGCGTGCGCAAGCGTCAGTCCGGTGAGCAGCGCAAACGCCAGCCAGGCGTCGAAGTGACCCGCACGCACCGCCAGCAATATCCCGACGAGAGAAGACGAGAGCGTCATCACCAGGACAGGCGCCCTGACCATGAGCAGCCACTTCCGCACCACCGAAAGACGCTTCCAGGCCGCGCGGTCGATGTTGTGCATTCGGACAAGCGTATCGCGCACCGTGACGGCGGTTTGCCCGGTCGCGGACGTGCGCCCGTTGGCGCCGGCTGATGGATTGGCTGTAGACTCAGACACAACGCAAGCGTAACGAATGTCGCGCGCGATTACACTGACAGCCATCAATCGACCAGGCGACGCCAATGACACCTTACAAGACACCGGAAGATCGATTCGAGAACCTGAAGGAGTATCCGTTCGAGCCACACTTCCACTCGTGGCAAGGACTCGACCAGCACTTTCTCGATGAGGGAGGACGGGACGGACCGGTGATGCTGCTGCTACACGGCATGCCTACCTGGAGTTACCTTTATCGCCGGATGATCCCGCCGCTCACACTCGCCGGATACCGGTGCATCGCACCCGACCATATCGGCTTCGGCAATAGCGACAAGATACTCGATGACAATTGGTACTCGATCGAAAAACACTGCAATGCGCTGACGAGTCTCATCGAAGACGAGGACCTCACGCGCATTACGCTGGTCTGCCAGGATTGGGGTGGCCCTATCGGCTTGCGGCAGGTCACGGATATGCCGGAACGGTTTGAGCGGCTCATCGTCATGAACACCTGGCTGCACTCCGACTTCCACGAATACTCAGAGGGGATCCGAAACTGGAACGCCGCATGGCACCCCGGCGGTCGCTTCTACGACACGAATCCTTGCGGCGAACTCATGAAGAACTACGTGTCGAATTTCGAGGGCAGCACGCTGACGCCGGAAGAGGCATTGCGCGCTTACGATGCGCCCTTCCCTACCATGGAATCCCGCGCCGGTCCGAGACGCTTTCCGCTCTCGATCCCGTTCGACAATCCTGAAGGTGGCAACGCGGCCCAACAGGAACGCTGCTTTGCCGCCATGGATACCTGGCAAATGCCGAAGCACTTCATCTGGGGTTGTTCCGACAATGTCTTCACCGAGGCATGGGGCGAGAAGTGGTCATCCCGCTACCCCGGCGCGACGCTGGACAAGATTCCGGAGGCCGGACACTTCCTGCAGGAAACGCACGCCCGCGAGATCGTTGACATCATGCTCCGAAGGATCGGCTGAGGCGATTACTCCTCGATCGGATCGGACCCGAAGTGCCGGATCATTTCGCGCACTTCATCGCACATCTGCTCGAGTTCGGCTTCATCGGTGCCACGCATCACAAGGTTCGTACCGTAGCCGTCCTGCCGATAAAAGGGGTAACTGCCGAGATCCACATCCGGATGCCGGTCCTGGATCTCCTTCAGCGCTGCGGCAACGGTGCTCTCGCCGAGATAGGCACCCACCGATCTCGAACGAACCGGGTCCGTCCCGCCAAGGCGCTCCTTGGTGAGTGAACTCACCATTGCCTGCATGACCATGGGAACCCCGGCCATCACGTAAACATTGCCGATCTGGAAACCTTGCGGGCCGCCCGTGGGATTGTCGATCAGCGATGCGCCCTCCGGTACACGCGCCATCAGCATGCGCGCCTGCATTACCTCCGGCGGGGCCTCGCGCCGCCTGATGCGCTCTTCAATCTCGGGATGAATCACCACACCGACGCCGAACGCGCGGGCAATCGACTCCGCCGTGATGTCGTCATGGGTCGGGCCGATGCCACCTGTGGTGAAAACGTGATCGAATCTGCCGCGACACTCGTTGACCGTCTCAATGATCGTCTCTTCGACGTCGGGGATAACCCGCGCTTCGGTAAGGCGAACGCCAAGCTCGTTGAGCGCCTTGGCAAGAAAATTCAGGTTGACGTCCTGCGTGCGGCCGGAAAGGATCTCGTTGCCGATGACGATCATGCACGCCGTCACTACCTTGCTCTTCATGGGGCCTGGTGGTCCTCTCGTAGACAGGGCGCCATCATACCTGCTCCCGCCGGGTCAGTCTCGGTTGTTGGCGCGCTGGTAGTCTATGTAGGCAGACAGGCTGCGCTGGTCATCGGGCTCGAACGAGGCGCCGGAGAGCTGCGCAGACTTCATGAGGTCGACCCGGAACGAGCGGAATCCCTGCCTGAGTTCGCACCACGCGCCGACAGTCCACTTGTTGCCCCAGAAGTACAAGATGAAGGGCCAGATCGTTCGAGACGTTTCTTCGCCCTTGATCGAGACATAGTCGACGTCGAGTTTGATGTTGCGATCGATCGCAGTCCGGATCGCCTCAAGGTTGCTGGACGTGCCTTCGGTAATCTGGAAGCCGGGTACGACGATA
>JAGRIN010000135.1 GCA_020443245.1 Pseudomonadales bacterium | reverse complement strand
CACAGTCAAGGTCGAACTGATCGCGCGACTTGTTCGCGCCGGCATCCGGCATATCGAGGCCGGCGCGTTCGTCAGCCCGAAGTGGGTACCTCTCATGGCCGACAGTATGGCGGTCATGAAACGAATCCATCGAGAACCAGGCGTGATCTATTCTGTCCTCACGCCGAACATGAAGGGAATGGAACTCGCAGTTGAAGCCGGCGCCAATGAGGTGGCTGTCTTCCTCGCAGCCACTGAATCCTTTTCGCAAAAGAACACCAACTGCAGCATCGCCGAGGCGTTTGCCCGCAGTGAGCCCATTATCGAGGCGGCACAAGCACACGGTATCCGGGTACGGGGTTATATTTCCTGCGTGATGGGATGTCCGTATGAAGGCGACGACGTCGATCCGCTCAAGGTTGCCGACATCGCCACGCGACTCGCGGATGCCGGCTGCTTCGAGGTCTCCCTCGGCGACACAATCGGTCGGGGAACGCCCGGCAAGACGCGCCGCCTTATCGAAACTGTTGGCGAGCGTATTGGCGTGGAACGCCTTGCGGCGCATTTTCACAATACTTACGGGCAAGCACTGGCCAATCTCTACGCAGCGCTCGAATGTGGCGTCGCGGTCGTCGACTCATCGGTTGCCGGACTCGGTGGTTGCCCCTACGCACGCGGCGCAACCGGCAATGTGGCGACCGAAGACGTTCTCTATATGTTGGAAGGATTGGGCATATCGACGGGCGTCGATATGGAGGCGCTCGTGGATACGGCGCAATACATCAGCGAAGCGATCGCCGTGCCGATCGACTCGAACACGGCGATAGCCTTACTGAACAGGCGGCTGGCGCATTAGCCCAGCAGTGCGTCGAACTCCGGAACAGCCTTGAACAGGTCTGCCACGAGACCGTAGTCGGCCACCTGGAAGATCGGTGCATCTTCGTCCTTGTTGATCGCGACGATCACCTTGCTGTCCTTCATACCGGCAAGGTGCTGGATTGCACCACTGATACCGACGGCGATATAGAGTTCCGGCGCAACGATCTTGCCGGTCTGCCCGACCTGCATGTCGTTCGGCACGAAGCCGGCGTCCACTGCCGCGCGCGAGGCGCCGATCGCTGCGCCCAGTTTGTCCGCGACAGACTCGAGCAGCTTGAAGTTCTCGCCATTCTGCATACCGCGGCCGCCGGAGATGATGATCCGGGCAGCGGTGAGTTCCGGGCGCTCCAGCTTGACGATGTCTTCCTTGTCCCACTTCGAGAGGCCAAGGTCGGTCGAGTTGGACAGGTTCTCGACAGAAGCACTGCCGCCCTCCGCGCTGACGGGATCGAATGCCGTACCACGCACCGTAATGACCTTGATGCTGTCGGAAGACTGCACCGTCGCGATGGCGTTACCCGCGTAGATCGGACGCTCGAACGTATCTTCGCTCACGACGCCGCTGATGTCGGAAATCTGTGCGACGTCGAGCAATGCGGCCGCGCGCGGCATGATGTTCTTGCCGGAAGTCGTCGTTGGCGCGAGGATGTGCGAGTAATCCTTGCCGATCTCTGCAATCAGCGCACCCATGTTCTCTGCGAGGTGATGTGCGAACGCTTCGTTGTCGGCGACGAGTACTTTGGACACGCCATCAATCTTCGCCGCGGCTTCGGCCGCCGCACCACATCCTGAGCCGGCGATGAGCACATTGATATCGCCGCCGATCGCCTTGGCCGCCGCGACCGTGACCAGCGTCGGGCCTTTGACCTGTGTGTTGTCGTGTTCAGCAATAACCAGAATGCTCATCCAATCACCTTCGCTTCGTTCTTCAGTTTGTCTACCAGCTCTTCAACGGAGCCAACGATGATGCCTGCCTTGCGCTCGGGCGGCGGGCTGACCTTCAGTGTCTTGACACGCGGCGTCATGTCGACACCCAGGTCTTCCGGTGTGTAGATATCAACCGGCTTCTTCTTCGCCTTCATGATGTTCGGCAGCGATGCGTAGCGCGGCTCGTTCAGGCGCAGGTCAGTCGTCACGACCGCAGGCAGTTTGACGGTAATGGTCTCGAGGCCGCCATCGATCTCGCGCGTAACGGTTGCGGAGTCGTCACCGAGATCAAGCTTGTTCGCGAACGTGGCCTGAGGGTAGCCGCACAATGCGGCGAGCATCTGGCCGGTCTGGGCATTGTCACCGTCGATCGCCTGCTTGCCGGTAATAATCAGTTGCGGGGACTCTTTCTCGACGATCGCCTTGAGTGCCTTGGCGATACCGAGCGGCTGTACTTCGATGTCGGTCTCGACCAGGATGCCGCGGTCGGCGCCAAGTGCCAGCGCGGTACGGATCTGTTCCTGCGCATTCTTCGGGCCGATGGAGACCACGACGACTTCGGTAGCCTTGCCGGCTTCCTTGAGTCGCACCGCTTCTTCGATGGCGATTTCATCGAACGGATTGACGGACATCTTCACGTTGTTGAGATCGACGCCGCTGCCGTCGCTCAGCACCCGTACGTTCACGTTGTAATCAACAACGCGTTTGGCAGTCACCAGAACTTTCATTAAATTCCTCTGCTTTGCTCTATCAAAGAATGGATCGGGAAGACGTGAAGCCGCCACCGAAAAGAGCGCGTATAATGCCGTTTTACGCTATACCGGTCAATACCGCACAATTCGCACCGGTTATGTAACCCCATAATTTACAAACACAATTGCACCAGGCGGTGATCCGCAAGAAGTCACTTGCTGCCGCCCTTGCGTTTCCTTTGGGGACGCGATTTTCATACAATACCGGCTTACCGGAGAAGGAGTAGAACGTTGACAGAACGAGAGTCCATGGAATTTGATGTGGTTGTGGTCGGCGGCGGACCGGCGGGCCTCGCTACCGCAATCCGCTTCGCACAACTGGCTGCAGAGTCCGGTGACGAACTCACGGTTTGCCTCGTCGAGAAGGGCTCCGAAATCGGCGCGCACATCCTCTCCGGCGCCGTTGTCGAACCGACTGCCCTGAACGAACTCATCCCTGACTGGAAAGAAAAAGGCGCGCCACTCAACAATCCAGTGACCGATGACGACGTCTATTACCTCATCGATGATCACCAGGGCATGCGCCTGCCGCCGCTTTTTGTTCCTCCCGCGCTCCACAACAAAGGCAACTACGCGACCAGCCTCGGAAACCTGTGTCGCTGGCTCGGAGAGCAGGCGGAAGAACTCGGCGTCAATATCTTTCCAGGCTTTGCCGCAGCCGAGGTCCTTTACAACGACGACGGCTCGATCAAGGGCATCGCGACGGGCGACATGGGTATTGGCGCTGACGGCGAGCACAAGTCGACTTACCAGCCAGGCTACGAACTCCACGCGAAGTACACGATATTTGCCGAAGGATGCCGCGGCCACCTCGGCAAGCAGCTCATGGAGAAGTTCAACCTGCGTGAGCAATCCGCGACGCAACACTATGGCATCGGTTTCAAGGAAGTATGGGATGTGCTCCCGGAAAATCACGTACCGGGCAAGGTCGTGCACACGGTGGGCTGGCCGCTCGGTCACTTTCCCGGCGGGACGCTGGGAGGCTCCTATCTTTATCACCTCGAGAACAACCAGGTGACGATTGGCCTGATTATCGACCTCGGTTACAGCAATCCGCACCTGTCCCCCTTCGATGAGTTCCAGCGATTCAAGCAGCACAAGTTCATTCGCCCGGTGCTCGAAGGTGGCAAACGAGTTTCTTATGGCGCGCGAGCAGTGGTGAAAGGTGGACTTGCATCGCTGCCCAGGCTCACGATGCCAGGCGGACTTCTGGTGGGCGACGATGCCGGCTTCCTGAACAACCTGAAGCAAAAGGGCACCCACACCGCAATGAAATCGGGGATGCTTGCCGCCGAGTCAGTCTATGAGGCACTGAAGGCCGGTTCCGAAGGCCGGGAAGTGCTGGACAGCTATCCGGAGAAATTCCGGAATTCGTGGCTCTATGATGAACTTTATGTCGCCCGCAATACGACCTCCTGGCTCCACAAGTTCGGCAACTTCATGGGGGCCGCACTCACTTGGGTCGACCAGTACATCTTCCGCGGTCGCCTGCCCTTCACACTGACCGACGACAAACCCGATTACGCCACACTGAAGCTCGCGAGCAAGGCGCCAAAAATCGACTACCCGAAGCCGGATGGCGTGATCAGCTTCGACAAACTTTCATCGGTGTTCCTCACCAATACCTTCCACGAGGAAGACCAGCCCTGCCACTTGCAGCTGAAAGATCCGAAGATTCCGATTTCGTCGAACCTGCCGCTGTACGACGAACCGGCGCAACGTTATTGCCCGGCCGGCGTGTATGAAGTGGTGACAGAAGAAGACGGCTCGAAGAAATTCCAGATCAACGCGCAGAACTGCATTCACTGCAAGACCTGCGACATCAAGGACCCTGCCCAGAATATCAACTGGGTCGTGCCGGAAGGTACAGGCGGCCCGAATTACGGCAACATGTAGTCAGGCGATCTCGAGTTGCGCGATGAACTCGCGCAACTGCGCCTCATCCCGGTTGTTTCCAAGCAACATGACCTGGTGCGCCAGGTCGTCGTACTGCCTGACCATCAGGTAGAGATCACCTTTGTAGAGCAGGTGAGTGTGCTCGACAAGATCGTGGTGCACATCGAAGATACCGCGCACGGGCGTCAGCCCTACCCTGTCGAACGCCGCAGGCTCAGAGTGCTCGAACATGATGAGCGGCCACCGGAGTTCGAAATGCTCCACCTGGTGTGCACGCACGCGCGTGATGTTGTGCCACGTTTCGCTCGAGGCGACCTGGTCAAGGTCATGCAGGTATTCGCGCAAGTCCCTTGGCCGGAGAAACCACGTCTCGTCGTCGCCGAGGGCGATTGGAATCACCAGCGCCGACAGCGAATGGAAATACCAGTAACCATCCTTGACGGAAAGGTCGACGTCACCGTACTCCGCAACAACCGCCCGATACCAGCTCTCGACTTCCTCGCGTGCCAGGTTCCCGTCGACCAGTCCCGCGATAACACTCCGCAGCTTTTGCTTGTCCGGTGGTTTGACCAGCAACATCATTCAGCCTTCGGCAAGTCATCCGATCTTGCAAACGGGAAAAATTCGCCGTCGCTCCAGACGCCCTGGTAGAGGACGCCGTCGATTTCGCGGGGCACCATCAAATCGACCATCTCATAGAATACGTTTCGTGAGATAAGCGCCTCGAGGCCGTCGCGAACCATCACATACGGTGCGGGCTCGTCATCAACGGAATCGAATTCGACGCGGATCGGATGTTCGTGGCCGGCCACGACGGTCTCGGCCACGTTCGTTGTGAATGTCAGGCGTTGCGAGGCACCGTCCCCCGAGACGTCCATCACCACGGCGAGAAACGGTGCGTCTTCGACGAGGATCCGGCATTTTTCGACTGGCGTGACCAGGTAATACTCGCCATCGTCCTCAAGGCGCATGACCGTAGCAAAAAGTCGTACCAGCCGATGGCGTTCGATCGGGGTTCCTTCGTGATACCAGGTACCGTCACGCGCGATACGGATATCAATGTCCTTGACGTTGTCCGGGTTCCACAGGTGGATGGGAGGACGCTCAAGGTCCTTGACCTTTTCGAGTTCTGCAAGGAGGGAATAGTGAGGGTCGGGCATGGAGGGGATTGTAGCATTTTGGCAAGGGCAGTCGCTGGGCAGGGCGGGCCCTCCGACTGGGGCAGAAGGCAGCGCTTTGTAAGAGACGCTTCTGTAGCCGGGTGCGTTGGGCGTTTGTGTGCGCTGCAGGGCAGGTCCTCCGACTGGGGCAGAAGGCAGAGCTCTGTAAGAGACGCTTCTGTAGCCAGTCCATGGCGCGGCTATGAGCTTTGCCCTGACCGCCAGCCTTTGCGTCAACGCTTGACCACAGAGGGTCAAGCTGCGAAGGCGTAAACCGCCTTTGGCGGTTTACCCCCCTATAAACTTCATTACGGTGACTTCGCCCTGGAACGCGAGCTTCTTGTCGGCGAGCGCACTGACCAGCATGCCCTGCAGTTTGGTCAGCGCAAGATGATCGGGCAAGGCAAGCACTTCGCCCAGGTGTTGGTTGCGTGCGTTGCTGAGACAACCATAGAGATGGCCGTCGGATGAAATTCGCAGCCTTGTGCACGAACGGCAAAACGGCTCGGATTCGTTGGCGATGATGCCGAATACACCCTTGCCGGGAATCTGGAATCGAACCGCGGTGGAATCGTAAGGCGCGTCCGTGCGTGCGAACTCATATTTCTCGCCGATCACGTCGAGCAACGCCTCCATTGACATGAAGTCCGCGGCAAAGCTGTTACTGTTCAGCAGGTGTCCCATCCGCATCAGCTCGATGTATCGCAGTTCGATGCCACGCTCGAGGCAGAAGTCGAGCATTGGCACGATTTCGCCGGCATTTTGCGAGCGCATCGGCACCATGTTGATCTTCACCTTGATACCGGCTTCCTGCATCTCATCAATGCCGCGCAGGACCGTCGCGAGGTCACCGGAGCGCGCGATCTGCCGGAACCGCACTGCGTTCAGGGTATCCAGCGAGATATTGATGCGCTTGATGCCCGAATCGACGATCACATCGCGCTTGGCGGGCAACAACTGCCCGTTCGTCGTGAGGCTCACATCCTTGAGCGGCAACTGCATGACACCGGTCAGGAACTCGTCAAACTTGGGTGTCACGAGTGGTTCGCCACCGGTGATCCGGAGCTTGTCGAGACCTGTCGCCTGCTGGAGCAACGTCACCGCGCGCAGAATTTCAGTTGCGGGCAGTTCGTTCTTCGCCGGCACAAGGCGCTTGCCGTTCGGCACGCAATACGTGCAGGCGTAATTACAGGCGGCTGTCAGGCTGACGCGCAAGTTGCGAAAGCGTCGACCCAGGCGATCAACGATCATAAGAAATGCCCTTTCGAATCAAACGATTATCTCACGGGGATTGCAGATATAATACACGGCCACAGGCCATATCCATCCACTAACGTTATGGGACTCCTCCGCGTCATTTCAACACCCATCGTCAAGTGGCTGAACAAGCAGTCAGCCGTGCACGGCACGCCACTGTCCGATTACGAGCGCATCCAGCATGAGCTGCGGACTTGCGACGTCCTGCTCGTAGAGGGTCGATCCCGTGTTTCCAACGTTATTCGTGTGGTTACGCAGAGTCCGTGGACCCATGCCGCCCTTTATATCGGCCGTATCCACGACGTCGACGACCCTGACCTGCGGAAAATCATCCGACACCACTACCATGGCGACGAGAGCGATCGCCTCGTCATCGAGAGTGACCTTGGCGCGGGTACGGCTATTCACAAGCTCGAAATCTACCGGCACGACCACCTCCGTATCTGCCGCCCGTCCCGTCTCGGACACAAAGACGCGCAACAGGTCGTGCGCTATGCGGTCAGTCGCCTCGGCATCGACTACGACGTCCGGCAGATCCTGGATCTCGCCCGTTTCCTCTTTCCGTGGACATTCCTGCCGCGCCGATGGCGATCCAGCCTGTTCCAGCACAATGCAGGTCGTGCGACCCGGACCGTTTGCTCCACCATGATCGCAGAGGCATTTGCCTTCGTGCAGTTTCCCATCCTGCCGCTCGTAAAGCGGTTCGAGGACGACAAAGTCCAGATGTTCCGGCGTAACCCCAAGTTGTGCGTACCCAGCGACTTCGACTACTCGCCCTACTTCGAGATCATCAAATATCCGTTCGTGGACTTTCACTACGAAGAGGACTATCACCTGTTGCCGTGGCACGGCACGGGCGAGTTATCCGCTGACGAATCGCCGCTTTACATGTCGTCCGATTCGGTCGCGAGTGCAAAGGAAATCGATTCAGCGATCGAAGAAGCTGTCGAGGCCTCGCAAGCCTCGATGGACGACAAGGATCCAGGCAATCCGCGCGGGCCCGGCACCGCAGAACGGGAAAA
>JAGRIN010000134.1 GCA_020443245.1 Pseudomonadales bacterium | reverse complement strand
CCGGTTCATGCGGTTGCCGTGCAGGTAGATGTCATCCCCGTCGCGTATGTAGAGCGTGGGGATCACTCTCGCCTCGCCGTCTACCACGAATCCGACGTGGCCGATCAGGTTTGCATCGAGGATGCGATTGATCTCGTCCTTGTCATAGACGCCCCGGTTGGCGCCCCGCTTGATCCGGGTTCGATCACTCACCGGCATTTCTGCTCTCCCTGATGGTATTTTGACTGTGTAGCGCATTCTCAGGTCAAAAGTGGTTCCATTAAAGTACCAGTTATATAGAATTCGATAGAACCAATTTGACGCATTCAAGAGCGATGCAACTGGACATCGATCCCGACTCGACATCGCCGCTCTACCGCCAGCTTTTCGAGCGCATCCGGCAGTCGATCCACGACGGTAACCTGGTCCCGGGGAGCCGGTTGCCGGCGTCGCGGGAGCTCGCAGGCGAACTTGCGATCTCTCGCAATACGGTGAATTCGGCTTACGACCTCCTGGTTGCAGAGGGTTATGTCGATGCGCGTCGGGGCGCCGGTTACTTCGTCGCAAGGCGGTTACCCGACATGGTGCCCCGCGCGGCTTTGAGTGAGGCGGGCGAGGCGAGAGAAACCGGCCGCGGCGTCTCACGCCGTGGCGAGCATCTGGCCAAGGCATCAAGGCCCGTCACCGACGCGGGACCCGCTTTCCAGCGAGGGTTGCCGGCGCTCGACCGGTTTCCATTTCGACAATGGCAGGCGCACCTCGACCGGCATAGCCGCCGGCCTGACTTCCGGTTGTTGCGCTACCAGGATGAAGGCGGTTTGCATGAACTGAAGCGGGCGCTCCATGCGTACCTGACGCGCTATCGCGGCGTACGCGCCGACCCCGACCAGATCATCATCGTCACCGGCGGGCAGGCGGCACTGGATCTCATCGCGCGGCTCATCGTGGACGAAGGTGATCAGGTGGCGATCGAAGAGCCGGGTTACCTGGGGGCGCGTGATGCGCTGCTTGCCGCCGGTGCCACGCTGATGCCCGTACCGGTCGACGATGAGGGAATTTGCGCGGACCTTATCGAACCCGGTGCGCGCCTCGTCTACACGACGCCTTCTTACCAGTTCCCGCTCGGTGTGACGCTGTCCGCCGCGCGACGGATCGCGCTGCTCAATTGGGCTGCCGATCACGACGGCTACATCATCGAGGACGACTATGACAGCGAGTTCCGCTTTCGCGGCCGCCCGTTGTCCTGCCTCCAGGGGATGGACCAGGGCGGGCGCGTCATCTACATGGGCACGTTCTCCAAGGTGATGTTCCCGGCGTTGCGACTGGGTTACATTGTTAGTCCACGGCATCTCGCCGGGTCCTTCGCCGCGGCGCTGCGCAAGACGGGACAGGATGCGCCGCTGGTGTTGCAGGCAGCCATGGCCGATTTCATCGACAGTGGACAGTTCGCCTCGCACATCCGGCGGATGCGAAATCTCTACCGGGATCGCCAGGCACGATTCGTGACACTTGCACGCCAATATCTTGGACACCTGCTGGATGTGCGTGCGACCGATGCGGGTATGCAGCTTGCCGCCCCCTTCAAGGTGGCGTTGGACCCGGAGCGGGTCCGCCGGAGTGCGCTGGCGCATGAGCTTGATGTGGGGTTGCTGTCTTCCTGCTACCTGGGCAGGCCTGTCATCGACGGACTCTTCCTGGGTTACGCCGGCGTGCCGGAAGAAGAAGTGGAGAGCGCGCTTCGCAGGCTCGCGCTCGCCTGCGAAGCGGTGCTGGAAGATCCTGTCAGGAACGCTCGAGTGCGGCGATCCGGTCCTCCAGCGGCGGGTGGCTCATAAACAGCGCTTTGATGCCGCCTTTTTTGTCGCCGGCGATGCCGAAGGCGGCGAATTCGCCGGGCAGGTCCTCTTGTTCGCTCGATTGCAGGCGACGAAGGGCCGCGATCATCTTCTGCTTGCCGGCAAGTGCCGCGCCACCGGCATCGGCGCGATACTCGCGTCGTCGCGAGAACCACATCGCGATCATCGTCGCGAGAACCGAGAGGAAGATCTGCGCCACGATGCTCGAGACGAAGTAGCCGATGCCGAGTCCGCGCTCGTTCTTCAGCACCACGCGATCGACGACAAAACCGATGACGCGCGACAGGAAGATGACGAACGTGTTGATGACGCCTTGCAGCAATCCCATCGTGACCATGTCGCCGTTGGCAACGTGGCTGATTTCATGACCGAGCACGGCTTCCGCTTCGTCCGCGTTCATGCGTTGCAGCAGACCCGTGCTGACCGCAACGAGTGCATTGTTTCGATTCATCCCGGTTGCGAAGGCGTTCGGTTGGTCTGACTGGAACACGCCGACTTCCGGCATTCCGATGCCTGCCTTTTCTGCCTGCGCCTTGACGGTGCTGATCAGCCACTGCTCCGTTTGCGAGCGTGGTTGCTCGATAACCTCGACGCCCATGGAGCGTTTGGCGGCCCACTTCGACATGGCGAGGGAAATGAAAGAGCCGGCAAAACCGATTACCGCCGACATGACAAGAAGTGCGGGCAAATTCAGGTCGACACCGTTACGGGAAAGGATTCCCTCGATGCCGAGCACCTGGAACACGATGCTGACAAGCGCCAGCACGGCAATGTTGGTTGCCAGGAACAGGAAGATTCGCGACATGTCGTTTACGCTCCGAACGTCAATAAGCTGCCATAGATGTGTGTCCGGGCGCGACGACTTTCAAGTACCCCGGTCAGTTCTCGTCGCGTCGTTCACGGCTGCGACGCTGTTCACTGCGGCGTGCGCCTTTGCGCCGCTCGCTCGCGACGCCCTCGTCCTTACTCCGGCGGTCGCTGCCGCGCCGGTCCGTGTCGCGCCGTTCATTTTTACGCTTTTCCGTGCTCACCAGATTCCCTCCTTGCCGGTTTTACAGTCAGTTTGCCATGAGATGGCGACCACCGATAGCCGGTCGGGGTCAGGCATTGATATCTCTGGTAAGATGGTTGCCCCTATGAGATCGCGAAGCACGCAGCAAGTTCCCCCGAATCCGGCGCCCCGAAGGCCGATCCGTGCTGAGTGACGCCCTGAAGCTCGAGATCCAGGGCGCCTATTCCCGTCTCCTCGAAAGCAAGGGCTACTCTGCCCGATACTGCCAGCGTCGTATGGTCGCTGACATCGCCAATACGCTGGGCAACATCGAGGTTAACCTGGATAAAGAACGCGTATCGGATGGCCACATCTGTGTCGTCGAGGCGGGAACCGGTACCGGCAAGACGGTCGCCTACACTGTCGCTGCGTTGCCGTTGGCGAGGGCGCTGGGCAAGCGGCTCGTGATTGCGACGGCGACTGTCGCCCTGCAGGAGCAAATCGTGCTGCGAGACCTGCCGGATATTGCAGCGCACACAGGCATAGACTTCTCATTCGCCATCGCCAAGGGACGGCGCCGCTACCTGTGCCTTTCACGCCTCGACCAGGCGCTCGCTGCCGAGTCACCGATGAACCACACGCTTGCCCTCTACGACAACGAACTGATCGCCACCGACGTTTCCTACGGTCCGCTCTACGAGTCCATGCTGAAAGAACTGGGCCGCGGAAACTGGAACGGGGAACGGGACGCCTGGTCCGAGGAAGTCGACGACAGGGCCTGGTTTCGCGTCAGCACCGACCACGTCCAGTGTACGGGCCGCCAGTGTTCACATTTTCGCAATTGCTGCTTCTACCGTGCACGTGAACAGATCCACAAGGTCGACTGCATCGTGACGAACCAGGATCTTGTCTTGTCGGACCTGATGATGGGTGGGGGCGCGGTGTTGCCCGCACCGGAAGACACCATCTACATCTTCGACGAGGGCCACCATCTGCCTGACAAGGCGATTTCGCATTTCTCCAGCTTTGTGCAGCTGGGCACGACGCAGGGCTGGCTCGAACAGATCACGCAGACGCTGTCACAAGTGACGGGAGAACTCGGCGATGTCGGCGGGTTGCCGCGAACCCTGCCGTCAATTGAAGACGGTGTTCACGAGATGTTGGCGCGGCTGGATGAAGTGCGCCGAATGATCGAGCCCTATCGTGAGGAAGCTGACATCGATGCCGAGGACCGACGATATCGCTTCGAGCGCGGCGAGGTGCCGGAGGAAGTCCGGGCACTCTGCGCATCGGTGCACGAGGCGTCGCGTCGCCTCATGGGACGTATCGAGCCGGTTGTTGCCGGGATATCCGACGCCATGCAGGACGCGCCGGAACTCGAACGGGAGCCTTACGAACGCTGGCTGCCGATCGTCTCGGCGATCCAGGCGAGATTCACCGGCGCTGCGGAGCTTTGGGCAAGCTTCATGCATCCCGACAATCCTGCGATGCCGCCGATGGCGCGTTGGATAACGTTCCGGGGCGAAGACGTGATGTTGTCGGCCAGTCCGGTTGCCGTGGATGAGACGCTTGCCGAATTGTTATGGTCGCGTTGCTTCGGTGCGATCGTCACGTCAGCCACACTGGCGGTAGGGGGCGACTTCTCACGCTATGAGCGGCGCGCCGGAATTCCCGGGGGAAGTCATTTCAACGCCTTGCCCAGTCCGTTCCGGTTCGGCGAACAGGCAACGTTGAAGGTACCGCGGATGATGTCCGACCCGCGTGACGCCGACGCTCATACAGCGGAAGTGGCAGAGCTTCTTCCCGGAATTCTCGCCCGGTGTCACGGCGGTCTCGTGCTGTTCACATCATGGCGCCAGATGCTGCGGGTGACCGAAGCGATTGATCCGGTGTTCAAGGAGAAGGTCATCAGCCAGGGCACACTTTCCAAGGCGGCCATCATCGCCGAACACAAGTCACGCATCGATAGCGGCGCGCAGAGCATTATTTTCGGCCTTGCGAGCTTTGCCGAAGGGATCGACCTGCCGGGTATCTATTGCGATCATGTGGTCATCGCCAAGATTCCGTTTGCCGTCCCCGACGACCCCGTTGGGGCGACGCTCAGTGAATGGATCGAGTCACGTGGTGGCAATTCCTTCCAGGAAATCATGGTGCCCGATGCCGCGCTGCGCATGGTGCAGGCCTGCGGCAGGCTCTTGCGAACAGAACAGGATGAGGGCTGCATCACGATTCTGGACCGACGCCTTGTCACGCAGCGCTATGGTTCCCTTATCCTGAAAGCCCTGCCGCCGTTCAAACGGGACATTGCGTGATGGACGAAAAGGAAGCGTTCCGCGACGAATTCGAGATGCATGCCACGGATGCAGGCATCGCGCCAGGATATGTCGATGAGTACTACGGACTCCTCTTCGAGATCGCAACAGGACTGGTCAGCCGGGGTGAGGGGCTCTTCGTTCTCGGTATCGCCGGGGCACAAGGGACTGGCAAGAGCACGTTCGCGCGGTTGCTGGCGATCATCTTCGAGCGGGTTTTCGAGCGCACCAGCCTCGTGTTGTCGCTCGATGACTTCTACCTGACCCACGCCGAGCGCCAGCAACTCGCCGCTCGCGTGCACCCGATGCTCGCCGTTCGTGGTGTGCCCGGCACACATGACATGGAAATGTTGCGTTCTGTCATACGCAAGCTGAAGGCACGTGATAACTGCGAAGTGCCGACGTTCGACAAGGCACAGGATGACCGCGGTGCGATGATTCCGGTAATGGGCGCGCGCCTCGACCTGCTCGTCATCGAAGGCTGGTGCTGGGGAGCCATGCCGGGTTCGGAGGCGGAACTGTCGAGGCCCGTCAATGAGCTGGAAATCACCGAGGACGCTGACGGGACATGGCGACGGTACGTCAACCAGCAGCTTGCTTCTACCCTGTACCAGTCGACGTTTTCGGAATCCGAAGTGAACTTCTTCCTTGCCGCGCCCGGCATGGACGCCGTGCGTCGATGGCGGTGGCAGCAGGAGCAGCGTCTTGCGCGGTCATCCACCGGCCGGGCGGTGATGAGCGAGGAGGCGGTCAATCGTTTCGTGATGTATTACGAGCGCATCACGGCGCGTATGTTGAAGGACCTGCCAAGCGTATCCAACCTGACACTGTACCTCGACGACGACCATCACTTCGTTCGTGCGCCGGACCGGGACCGGCGGTGATGTCTCGGGCCGCGAATTCAGGTTGCATTCAGGCGGCTGTACTTAGGCTGCACACTGAACAGACGTTCGCGACTCGCGTGGACGCTGACCCCGGTGATACCATCAAGGCTTGCATCCCGGCCATGCCGATGAACCGGGGAAATGACGCCGGCCCGGGCCGGCGGGAGACGATATGCGCTTTTGGGTTTTCCTGCTGATTGTGATGGCCTCGCCGCTTGTTTCGGCGTCGCCGTTTGCGCAAGGCAAACCGCTGGGCGTGATCGCCGCGCGTGACTTTATGCACCCCGAGCCCAAGGGGATGCTGCCCAATGCCCCGAATGCCCGGCCACCGAAGGTCGGTAGCCAGGAAGCGGCATCAAGCGTTCGTCATGCCTACGCCAACTCAAAGATCCTGTCGGTCCAGTTGATCGAGGCGAAGGGCCCGCCAGTCTACCGCGTCAAGACGCTGTCGGAGGATGGCGTCGTCAAGTATGTCTTCGTCGATGCGACGAGCGGTGACATCTTCGAATAGGAACGGACAGTGACCAGGCTCCTGCTCATTGAAGACGAAGACAAGCTCCGCACCCAACTGGTCGAGATACTGGGGCGCCATGGCTATAAGGTCGAGGCCTGCGCCGACGGCGCACAAGGCCTCCAGATCGCCCAGAAGTTCACCTACGATGTCGCCGTGATCGATCTTGGCTTGCCGAGGGTGCCGGGTATCACGATCATCGAGAAGCTTCGCGCCGAGGGCAAGGATTACCCGGTCATCGTCCTGACGGCACGAGGCGACTGGAAGGACAAAGTGGATGGCCTTGCCGCTGGTGCGGACGATTATCTGGTGAAGCCGTTCCATGTGCAGGAACTCCTCGCGAGGCTCGAGGCGCTCGTCAGGCGTGCTTCCGGCAAATTGCGCCCGTCCATCAGTTACGGACCGCTCGTGATGGATACGCGTGGCAAGCGGGTTGAAGTGGACGGAAGGAAGATCGACCTGACTGCCTATGAATTCAATCTGCTCGAGTACCTGATGTTGCGGCCGGGTGAGGTCGTTTCCAAGACCGAGCTCACCGAACACCTGTATGAACAGGACTTTGATCGCGACAGTAACGTAATCGAGGTGTTTGTCGGCCGCCTGCGCAAGAAGCTCGATCCCGACAATGAGCTGAAGCCGATCGAGACTGTGCGCGGCCAGGGCTATCGTTTTACGCTGAGCGCCTGACCCCATGGCCCGGCGCCGACCTTCTCTGCGCGCACGGATGCTGCTTGTCGCCTCACTGGTGATGTTCCTGTTCCTTGGTGCGATGGGCGGCGTGCTCGATCTCGCGTTTCGCCAGAGCGCCGAACAAGGCGTGTTCGAACGGCTGCTCGTGCAGATCTACGGCCTCATGGCAGCGACCGAACAGGTGGACACGGAACTCGTGCTTCCGGAGGCGCTGCCGGAACCGGACTTCAATCGTCCCGGCAGTGGGCTTTACGGCATGTTGCTGGACAGCCGGGGCCGGGAGATTTGGCGCAGTCCGTCGGCCTTCGATCTGGACCTGCCACCGGATTCGAAGGTGAACCTGTACGATGACGTGCCGGCCGGCGAACCGCGTTTCGGCAAGGTGTTCAATTCGCGCGGGGAACGGCTGTTTTTCCTGAGCTATCGTGTCCTGTGGCAGGGCGCTGAGCGGACGGCAACGCCCTATGTGTTTGCCGTGTTGCAGACTCGCGCTACCTACCTCAGCGAAGTCGGCGGTTTTCGAAGCAACCTGTGGGGATGGCTCGCGGGCGTGGCGGTGCTGCTCATTGTCGTCCAGGGCCTCGTGATGAGTTGGGGCCTTGCACCGCTCCGGCGGCTGGCGCTGGACCTGAAACAGATCGAAGACGGCA
>JAGRIN010000133.1 GCA_020443245.1 Pseudomonadales bacterium | reverse complement strand
AAGAAGATGGACGGGATGGAGACCCAGTACCAGTTGCAACTGATGCAGCAGGACGTGCTGGAATTGCGCGGGATGGTGGAGCAACTCCAGCATCAGCTCAAACAGATCCAGTCGACCCAGGAAGATCGTTACCTCGAACTCGACAGCCGCTTTCAGGCGCTTTCCTCACAACTTCAGGGCGGCGCCAGTGTCATGCCCGCGAAGGATGCCGGAACCAATGCCCAGGCTGGCAGCGGCGAAATTGCCGATGTGACGAAGGAAGAGAAGATCGATTCGAAGTCGCGTACGGAAAAGACGCTCTACGAGACAGCCCTCGAACTCATCCGCCGCCGCCAGTACGAACTCGCCATCGGCCAGTTGCAGGCGGTGATCGACCAGTACCCGCAAGGCGACTTTACGGCAAACGCCTATTATTGGCTCGGCGAGGTGTATGCCGCAAAGCCGAACCCCGAGTATGAGAAAGCGCGACAGGCGCTGGCTCAGGTGATTACCTTCTTTCCCGACAACCGCAAGGTACCTGACGCGGCTTTCAAGCTGGGCAAGGTCTATCACCTGATGGGAGATTGCCAGAGTAAAAAGAAAAAACTCGAGCAGGTCGCTCGCGATTACAAGGGCACATCGGTTGGCAAGCTTGCGGAAGCCTACCTGCGCGACAAGATAGACTGCTAGGCTGCTTGCGCAGCCGGGCGCGACTCGTGACCACGCTTCGAATTACCGAAATCTTCAAGTCCCTGCAGGGTGAAGCCAGCACCGTGGGGCGCCCGACCACGTTCGTTCGTCTCACCGGCTGCCCGCTTCGATGCGGCTATTGCGATACCGAGTACGCCTTTCACGGCGGCGACGTGATGACGCTGGATGCGGTCATGGACCGTGTCCGTGAACTCGGCGCGGCCTTTGTGACTGTAACGGGCGGCGAGCCGCTGGCGCAGAAGAATTGCTGGCCCTTGTTGGCGCGCCTGGCCGATGCGGGATATCGCGTCTCGCTGGAGACCAGCGGGGCGATCGACATCGAAGGGGTCGACGAGAGGGTCTCGGTCGTACTCGACCTGAAGACGCCGGGTTCCGGGGAAGTATCGCGCAATCTCTACAGCAACATTCCCCGCCTGCGTGCCCATGACCAGGTGAAGTTCGTGATCTGCGGCCGCGACGATTACGAGTGGGCGAGATTCAAACTCGGCGAATTCAGCCTCGCTGACCGCGTCTCCGATGTGCTCTTTTCTCCGTGCTTCGGAGAGTTGCAACCCCGTGACCTGGCTGACTGGATCGTCGCCGATTCATTGCCCGTGAGATTCCAGATCCAGTTGCACAAGTATCTCTGGGGGGATCTGCCCGGTGTCTGATTCCCGCGCCGTGGTGTTGCTGTCGGGAGGGCTGGATTCGGCCACCGTGCTGGCCATTGCCCTCGCTGAAGGCTATGAGTGTCATTGCCTCAGCTTCGATTATGGCCAGCGGCACAACACTGAACTCGATTTTGCCACGCGACTTGCCAGGACGATGGGCGCGACGAGCCATCGTATTGCGGGCATCGACATTGGCGGTTTCGGCGGCTCTGCGTTGACCGATCACGCGCTTCATGTGCCGACGCAAGGCGTACAGAGCGGCATTCCTGTTACCTACGTGCCGGCGCGCAACACGGTGTTCCTTTCGTATGCGCTGGGGCTCGCGGAGGTGCTGGACGCCGCCGACATCTTTATTGGCGTCAACGCGGTGGATTATTCCGGCTATCCTGACTGCCGGCCCGAATTCATTGCGGCGTTCGAGGCGATGGCGAACCTCGCAACGAAGGCGGGAATCGAAGGCAGGTCGTTGCACATCCGTACACCGCTGATCGACTTGCCCAAGGAGGCGATCATCCGTCGAGGCATCGAACTCGGCGTGGACTATTCGCAGACGGTGTCGTGTTACCAACTCGATGCCGAGGGTCGTGCCTGCGGCAGGTGCGACAGTTGCCGCATTCGTGCCGCGGGATTCGAGGCGGCCGGTGTTCCGGACCCGACTCGCTACCTGGGCGGTTAGTCGAGCCCGCGACCCCGGAGCAGCGGCCCGACGGACGGCTCGCGTCCGCGAAACGCCTTGTATAGATCCATCGGTTCGGCGGTACCGCCTTTCTCGAGGATGTTGCGACGAAAGGACGTTGCTGTCTTCTCATCGAAGATGCCGTTCTCTGTGAACGCATCGTAAGCGTCTGCATCCAGTACTTCGGCCCAGATGTACGAGTAGTAGCCGGCAGAGTAGCCGCCAGAGAAGATGTGCTGGAAGTAGGTCGAGCGATAGCGAGGCGCAACTTCCGGCACCAGGTCGATCTTGTTCATCGCAGCCGTCTCGAACGATTCGGCTTCGGGTGCCTGGTCTTCACCGATCTCGTGCCAGTCCATATCGAGATAGGAGGCGGCGAGGTATTCGGTCGTCGCGAAGCCCTGGTTGAAGGTCTGTGTTGCAAGGATCTTGTCGATCATCTCATCGGGAATGGTCTCGCCGGTCTCGACGTGTTTCGCATAAGACCGCATGACCTCGGGTTCGACGGCCCAGTGCTCCATGATTTGTGACGGTAACTCGACGAAGTCACGCTTCACCGATGTGCCGGAAAGGCTCTTGTAGCCGACCTTGCTGAGCAAGCCGTGCAGGCCGTGGCCGAACTCGTGGAACAGCGTGCGCACTTCGTCCGGTCCGAGCAGCGCCGGATCGCCCTTGGCGAAGTTGCAGGTATTGAAGACGACGGGATACTGCTGGCCGCCGAAGGTCGAGTGATTACGGATGGCGTTCATCCAGGCGCCCGACCGCTTGGAGGGCCGCATGTAGTAGTCGGTCAGGAACAGGCCGATGAGGCTGCCGTCTGCGTCGTGGACTTCGAAGGCCTCGACGTCTTCGTGGTAGACGGGGATGTCTTCGCGCGGATGGAACGTGATCCCGTAGAGGCGGGTCGCGACATCAAATGCGCCCTGGCGCACGGCCGGCAGGCTGAAGTAGGGTTTGGTCTCTTCCTCATCCAGCGCGTATTCCTCGGCGCGAATTTTCTGGGTGTAATACCACCAGTCCCAGGGTGCGAGGGAAAAGTTGCTGCCCTCGGACTGGATGCGATCCTGCAAACGGCCCGCTTCTTCGCGCACGCGTCGCCGGGCAGGCGTCCAGATGGCATCGAGGAGTTCCCGGACGCCGGCGGGCGTTTTAGCCATGCGATCATCGAGTACAAAGTCGGCGTGGGAAGCGTAACCCATGAGCTTTGCCCGACGTGCGCGCAAGGTCGCAATACGCGCCAGCGTTTCGTTGTTGTCGAAGTCGCCGCCGTTGTCGGCGCACTGTGTGTAGGCGCGCCACATGGTTTCGCGCAGGTCACGGCGCGATGAGTACTCGAGGAACGGCGTGATCGAAGAACGGGAAATGGTGAACACGTACTTGCCGTCCTTGCCTCTTGCCTTCGCCTCGCGCGCCGCGGCCCGGCGGACAGAGTGGGGCAGGCCGGCGAGTTCTTCTTCGGTTTCAAGAACGAGTTCGAATGTGTTCGCATCCTTCACGACGTTCTGGCCGAAGCGGGTTTGCAGGCTCGAGAGTTGCTGGTCGATGGCGAGTACTTCGCTGCGAGCATCATCGGGCAGGGCTGCGCCGGCCCGTACGAAAGTATTCCAGGTTTCCTCGAGCAGGCGACGCTGCTCGTTGCTCAATCCGGCAGGGGGCGCATCATGGACCGCCTTCACACGCTGGAAAAGGTCCTGTCTCGTTGCAATGGCGCCACGGTGCGCGGTCAGCATCGGCGATATTTTCGTCTGCAACTCACGGATCTCGTCGTCGGCGTCCGCCGAAACGAGAACGTAGAACACTGGCGCGATGCGATCGAGCAAGCTGCCGGCAGCTTCAAGGGCTTCGATCGTATTCTCGAAGGTTGGTGGTTCGGGATTCGTTGCAATCCCGGTGATCTCGGCGTTGTGTTCGACGATTGCCGCCTCGATGGCGGGCAGGTAATCGCTGGTCGCTATCTTGTCGTACGGCGGTACGGCGTGCGGTGTGTTCCACTCTTCGAGCAGGGGATTGGACATGGGCGTACCCCTTCTTTGGCGCTGCAGGGACGGGATCGAATGGTGGGCCGTGGTGGGCTCGAACCACCGACCAATTGGTTAAAAGCCAACTGCTCTACCGACTGAGCTAACGGCCCAAAAGGGAAGGCGCCAATGATACCGATATCGGCCCAAAACTCAAGACAATCCGTGCCTTAGGTGACCCGGAGCACGTACGCATTCACCCGGGGAGATTGAGCACGTTTTGCAATACGGCCGGCGCCAGGTCCTCGCCGGTGAGTTCGGCGATGGTGGTGATACCGCCGGGATTGACGACGTTGAACTCGATGACCCAGGGATTGCAGAAATCCATACCGACGAACTGCGCACCGTACTGGAGGAGGCGTGCGCCGATCCGGTTGCAGTACTCGAGTTCGTCCCGCGTCAGCGTGCACGCTTCGGCACGTGAACCCTGCAGCACGTTCGTACGGTGATCGCGGGTGGCGACGCGCAGGTACTGGCCGACGACGCGTCCACCTGCGATCAGCACGCGCTTCTCGCCATGCCTGACTTCAGGGACGTAGCGTTGCAGCAGGCAGTAGCGGTCGGCATCGGGGCCGCATAGTGACTCGAGGATAACGTGCCGGTTGGGGTCGTCCGCATCGATGACGAAAACGTCGCGACCGAAGCTGGCAGCGGGCGGCTTTGCGACGAACCTGCCGCCCTCGCGTACGATGACGGCATAGAGTTCACCAGGGTCGCAACTCGCCCACGTTTGTGGGTGTTGCCAGACGTCGCCGTGACTCGCGGTGAAATACTTGCTCTTGAAGTGCATGAGTGCATCGAGGGAGTTCACGACGCGCGTTGTGCGAGGCAGGGTGAACAGGATCTGCATCTTGTCGAGAAAGCTCTGGCGCATGCCCAGTGAAAGGACCCACACGACGTCGAATTCGTCGAGGAAGACGCGCCGGCATGCGGGAAATGGTTCGCCTGGCGTGATCGCGGCGTTCAGGCCAAAGCCGTTTGCCCACACGCGCCCTGCGGACATGCCGATGCCTTCCATGAAACACAGGGTCACAGGGATTTCACGTGCCAGGGCGGCATTCGCAAGGCGAAGGTAGTTGCTGTCCTGAATCTCGTCCGATTCGTGGGCGAGCAAAGCGATGCGGGTCATGGTGTGACCGGTCGTTGAAAGCGGCGAGTGTACCCGAGAATTCCTGTAACTTCCCTTCAGCCATGTGCTGAAGGACTATCAAGCGGACGCCCGGGCGCACGGCGGCACAGGGGCAATGCGCCGTTCCGCCTGATCGAGGCGGTGGTTGAATTTGTGCCGTCCGGACGCATCTAACGGGATAAGCGGCATTGATATCAGCGCCTCGTGCGTGGACACTGCATTCTGCTGCGAGCTATAGTTTTTGTCCCCTGCAGCGCATACACGATAACGGTTTCCTGAAATGGCCAATCTCGCCTTCGACATCCCCGTCCACCAGAGCCATACGCTGAGCCCGGACGACATTGCGGCCTTTAAGACGCGCATTCGTGACTTGCTCAAGGCGAAGGATGCCGTGCTCGTCGCGCATTACTACACGGACAATGCGATCCAGGAACTGGCGGAAGAGACAGGCGGGTTCGTTTCAGACTCGCTGGAGATGGCACGATTCGGGAACAAGACGGACGCGTCGACGCTGGTCGTTGCCGGTGTGCGATTCATGGGCGAGACCGCGAAGATCCTGAACCCGGAGAAGCGGGTGCTGATGCCGACGCTCGAAGCGACGTGCTCGCTGGACCTGGGATGCCCGGCGGATGAGTTCAAAGCGTTTTGTGAGGAGCACCCGGACCGGACGGTGGTGGTCTATGCGAACACCTCTGCCGCGGTGAAGGCGATGTCAGACTGGGTGGTGACCTCGAGCATCGCGCTCGAGGTGGCAGAACACCTGATGGACCAGGGTGAGAAGATCCTGTGGGCGCCGGACAGGTTTCTCGGGTCCTACATCCAGCGCGAAACCGGCGCCGATATGGTCATGTGGCAGGGCTCGTGCATCGTTCACGAGGAGTTCAAGGCGAAGGGAGTCCTGGACCTGAAACAGGTACATCCCGACGCGGCGGTGCTGGTGCACCCTGAATCGCCGGCTTCGGTTGTGGAACTCGCGGACGTGGTGGGTTCCACATCCCAACTCATCAAGGCGGCGCAAACGATGCCGAACGAGAAGTTCATCGTGGCGACGGACAACGGAATCTTTCACAAGATGCGTTCGATGGCGCCGGGCAAAGTCTTCATCGAGGCACCGACGGCCGGCAACGGTGCGACGTGCCGGAGTTGCGCACACTGTCCGTGGATGGGCATGAATGCGCTGGAAAACCTGGCGCAGACGCTCGAGGCCGGGACTAACGAGATCTTTGTCGATGAAGCGATTGCGCGTCGTGCACTGGTGCCGCTGGAGCGCATGGTTTCGTTTGCGAACGATAACCGGGTCCGGGTCCGCGGCAACGCCTGAGGCGATCAGCCGCTGGCGCGACGCTCCTCGCGCATGTGGTGAATCTCTTCGATCCTTGCCTGTATCCGGGCGGTCTGTTGGTAGTTGTCCCGGACGAGCGGAATGGCATAGCCGAGCTGTGTGATGGCCTGGTCGAGGTTCCCGACGAGCACAAAATACTCCGCCCGCGCTTCGTGCACCCCGAGAATATTGTTAGCGAGGCCATAAGTCTCGGCGAGCTGGTACCAGAGGTTGACGTCGTCGGGACGGTCCTTGGTCAGCGCCTTGAGCAGGACTTCCGCATGGTGAGGGTCGCCGCTGCGCGTCAGGGACGTCGCGTAGGCCATCGTGAGCGGATAGTTGCCGGGTGAGATGGCCAGTGCGCTCGCAAGCAGGTCGTTCGCCTTGTCGTATTGCTCCGAGCGGGTGTAGATATCCGCTTCAGCGACGGTGAGCGCGATTTTGTTCGGATACTGCTGGCGGACGATATCGAGCTGTTTTTCGGCCTCGTCATACTGCGCCGATTCCGTGAGGGCGAGTGCCAGGCCATAGCGATAAGCGGCCTTTCTTACCGGATCGGTTTCCTTCAGGCCATCGCGCATCTTGAGGATGGCGTTATCGATGGTGTCGGATTTGTGCACGATGACGCGCGCCCGCATCATCTGGTAGTCAATGTCGAGCGGATAGTCCTTCTTCGGATATTGCTGGACCTGGTTGTACGAGTCGGCGATACGGTCCTTGGTGACGGGGTGGGTCAGCAAGAACTCGGGGATGTGATTACCGGAAAAACGGGACGCGCGCTCAAGGCGCTCGAACATGGTGGCCATTGCGCGTGGATCCATGTCGGCGCGTGCCAGCGTACGGATACCGACGCGATCGGCCTCGGCCTCACGACCGCGGGAGTAGCCAAGCATCTGGCTCTGGCTGAGCGCCTGTCCGGCCGTAATTGCTGCCAGGCCCGCGTCGCCGCCGCCTGCCGCCATGATGATGACGCCCGCCAGCAGCCCGGCAAGGCTCGGAATCGATGCATTCTTGTTCGACTCGGCACCGCGAGCGAAATGTCGCTGTGACAAGTGGGCGAGTTCGTGTGCAAGGATCGCGGCGATCTCGTTCTGGTTCTCGGCATAGAGGAAAAGGCCATCGTGGACGCCAACGACGCCCCCGGGCGCGGCAAACGCGTTCAGCTCCCTGGCGTCGATCAGGACGACCGACAGCCGTCGATCCTGTAATTCGCTGTTCAGCGCGAGTTTGTAGATCAGGTGCTCGAGGTAATCCTGCAGCACCGGGTCGACGGTCAGCGGCGCCTGCGCACGCAGCTCGCGCAACAGCTCCTGCCCGAGCTCGTGTTCCTGTTCGAGCGAGATGATGCCGGAGGTGCGGTCCCCCAGCTTGGGCAGGTTCGAATTGTCGGCACCCCTCGCACCCAATGCGAACAGGC
>JAGRIN010000132.1 GCA_020443245.1 Pseudomonadales bacterium | reverse complement strand
CTATCTGGTGACCGGCGCCGACGAAGGCAATCGCGCCGTACGAGAGGACACCGACATCGAAGCATTCTGGGCGAACACCGACAACGGCTACCGTGTTGAATTGCGACTCCCGTTGTCGGGCATCGGGCACATCGTGTTTTCCGTTACGAATGTCGAGCACAATTCGGGTGGACGACCCGTCGCGACGGCGTCCACGGCGAAGCCCGGTGACGCTGCGGCGGGCAGGCTCATTCGTTCGAGCAAAGCCCTGTCATCGCTCCTTTCAGAACTGGCGCAGCAGGACGAAACGTTCGAAGTTTACGATACTGCGCAGCATCGGCTGGGGATCGGCGGTTCTGGCATGAGCGATACAGGCTACGCGCCACAAAACGCCGACACCTTCGCTGCGATCGATGGTGTTCCCCGTTCCTCCTCAGGCGAGAACCAGGTTCGTGCGAGCGTGGCCCTCACGCAGTCGGGCAAAGCGCTTGGCGTTCTGTCTGGCTATCAGTCAATTCGTGCGCAAATGGACGACCTCAGGACATGGCGCGACATGACCACCGTCGGCGCGGCGATACTGGCCCTGGTAGCACTGGCCCTCGCTGCGGCGTGGGGCAAACTGCTGGGCTCTCGAATCGAACGCGTGGCGAAAGCCTTCGACGGCATCATCGACAGTCGCGGTCGCATCCGTGGATCGCTGCCGGCCACCGGGCACCTCGACGAAGTGGACAAGCTTGTCGATACGCTCGGCGATGCATCCAATCGGATGGCGCAATATACCGACCACCTGGAGAACCTCTCGGTCCGGCTCACACACGAACTTCGCACGCCGCTTACCGTGATCCGGTCATCGCTGGACAATCTCGAACCCGCCAACCTGCCGGGCGAGGCGAGCGTGTATGTGTCGCGCGCCGGCGAAGGTGTCCGACAGCTCTCGTCAATTCTTTCGAACATGACTGAAGCGACGCGCCTGGAGGAAAGCCTGGACCCTGCCGAGCAGGAATACTTCGACCTTGAGGAAGTCGTGCGGGGTTGCGTGAGGGGCTATGAGGTCGCGTGGCCGAACCGGGCGTTCGAAGTCGTTGTCGAATCGAAGTTCGACAAGATCTTCGGCCTGCCCGAACTGATCGCGCAGATGCTCGACAAGCTCGTCAGCAATGCCAACGAGTTCGGCGAACCGGGAACGCCGATACGGGTGCTGATATCAACTGGCGATGGAGATGCCATACTGCGCGTCATCAACGAAGGTCCGTCACTGCCAGACCAGGTAAGCCGTCACCTGTTCGAGCGAATGGTATCGGTGCGAAGCCGCGCCGACGGCGCTACACATCTTGGACTGGGGCTCTACCTCGCGCGCATGATCGCCACGTTTCATGGCGGCCGAATCGATGCATCGAATACGCCGGACGGCCTGGGGGTCGCCGTCACGGTCAGGCTGCCGCTGCTCAGGATGATCGGCAGGCGTGACTGAACCGGGTTCACGCGCTTTTGGCAATGGCCTGTTCAATGAATTCCACGTGACTGCCGACGAAGAGGTCGGACACCACTCGCGCCCGGATCGTCCTGTCAGGATCAATCACGAACGTCGCGCGACGCACCCCCATTCCCAGAAAGCCCGACACACCGAAGGCATTGATCACTCGCCTGTCTCGGTCATAGAGCAACGGAAACGGCAAGTCATGGCGCTTCCTGAAGCGTTCGTGGCTCTGCGAAGACTGTGGACTGATCCCGACGACCTGATAGTTCGCCGACAGGATGCGAGGATGCATATCGCGAATACTGCACGCCTCCGCTGTGCATATCGGCGTGAAGTCCGCCGGATAGAAATAGAGTATCAGCGGGCCGCCGGCCAGCAGTCCCTCGAGAGAGACTTCGTTGCCCTCATCGTCGTCGAGGACGAAATCCGGCGCCTTGTCACCTTGATTCAGCATCGGTTGCTTCCCGGCACTACGTCACCCACACAGTATAAGGGCGCACGGCCCCCTCCCGGTACCACCGAATGTTCGAATGCGGGCTGCGTACCGCTTATAATGGCGCCCTCGTCCCATGCATCAATCCAGCTCATGCCGTTCGTCGTTTGTGCACTGTATCGTTTCGTCCGGCTCGATGATTTCGAGTCGCTTCGCGCCCCCCTGCTCGATCTCATGCACCGCCATGGCGTGCGCGGCACGTTGCTGCTCGCGCCCGAAGGTATCAACGGGACTGTCGCCGGAACGCGTGCCGGGATCGATGCGCTACTCGGCTATCTGCATGACGACGAACGTTTCGACGGTCTCGGCGTCAAGGAGTCAAGGACCGATGAGATTCCGTTCCTGCGCGCAAAGGTCAAATGCAAACAGGAAATTGTCACGATGGGTGTTCCCGGCATCGATCCGTCGCAATCCGTCGGCACCTATGTCGCGCCCGCAGACTGGAACGATCTCATCAGCGACCCGGAAGTCCTCGTCATCGACACCCGCAACGAGTACGAAGTGGGGATCGGGACGTTCGAAGGTGCGGTCAACCCTCACACGAATTCCTTCCGCGAGTTCCCCGACTTCGCCAAAACACTGGACCCCGCCCGGCATCGGAAAGTCGCGATGTTCTGCACTGGCGGCATACGCTGCGAAAAATCCACCGCCTACCTGAAATCACTCGGGTTTAATGAGGTATACCACCTTAACGGCGGCATCCTGAAATACCTCGAGGAGGTTCCCGAAGCGTCATCGCTCTGGCGCGGCGAGTGTTTTGTGTTCGACAACCGGGTCACCGTCGATCACCAGCTCGCGCGCGGCACCTTCGACCAGTGCCACGCATGTCGCATGCCTATCAGTGAAACCGACAAGAAGAGCAACGCGTTCGTCGCGGGTGTCAGCTGCCCGCATTGCATCGATCGCCAGAATCCATCGAAAGAGGCCGGGCATCGAGAACGGGAACGACAACAGCGTCTGGCCGCCGAACGGGGGGAAACCCACATAGGTCACGACGCAGGCATCACCCAGGCAGAACGCCGCGCGGCCAAGCTCGCCCGTAAGGCCGCCCAGCGCGCAAGGTAAGCAGTTCAGTCGGCGAGCAGCTCCGGCAGCAACCGAAACACCTCGACATTCGAACCCATTCCCACATGGCTGCCACGGATCTCGAAGTGCTGGACGTCGGGACTGCTGTCATCAACGCACGCACGCCAGGCGACAACACCGTCGTAACGCGAATAGATTGCCCGGATCGGCACACGGATGGGCTTCGATTGCCGCGCCCGGAGCAGATCGGACATTTCGACGGGCGTCATGCCGGTTTCGCGCCGCACCCATTGTCCAATGCTCGACGCGCTGGTGCCGCCCTTGACCGGCGTACCGATCGTTATCACACGGTCGACGAGGTCCGGCCGATCGCGTGCGACCTCGCGCGCGATAATGCCGCCACGACTCCAGCCAACCAGCCGAACCGGCGTCCTGCCATCACGGGATAATCGTGCGATCCGGTCAGTGACGGGCGCCAGAAAGTCCAGCATGCGCCGACGGTTCGTTCCGAGTTCCCAGGCTCGCGCATCGTAACCGATGGAAACGAGGAAGGCGCGAAGCAATGCGGTGGAGGAATCGTCCGCCATGAACCCCGGCAGCACGAGTACCGATGCCCCGTCACCTCGTTTCGCAGTGAGTCGCAGCAAAGGCAGCTGCATCAAAAGTTGCCCGGCTTCCGCCGCGGCCCTGCCCTCGAGGAGCCGCAACAGAAAGCCCGGCGGAGAGATACTTTCGTTGGCCATGGGGCGCGGACGACACAAATCGAAGGGCATCGAGCATTGCATAACCCAATCAACCTTGTAAAGATGATGAAGAGGCCCGACCCATGGACAAGATTGAAGCACGCACACGCTTCACTGAGTTCGCGCAACTGCCCGATGACGACGTGAAGCTCGACGAGGCCGCCCTTTTGATCGCGGCGGAAAATGATGCCGATGTCGATATCGACAACTACCTCGGCAAACTCGATGCAATCGCAGAGCGCTTTGAGCAGGCCTTTTCGCGCCCGAACGCACTCGGCGTATCAGTCTCCTCGCTTGCTGCATTTATCCATCAGCACGAAGGGTTCTCCGGCAACGTGAGTAATTACTATGCGCCGGAGAACAGCTACCTGAATCGCGTCCTGGATACGCACTACGGCATTCCGATCAGCCTCGCGCTCGTGCACATCTGCATCGGGATGCGCCTTAACATCCCCGTTAGTGGCATCAACTTTCCCGGTCATTTCCTCGTCAAGTACGGAAGAGAGAAAGCGCTCATCGTCGACCCCTTCTCGGGACGCGTACTCTCGGAACCGGACTGCGCGAACCTGCTACGCCAGATTGCGGGCGCAAGGGCGGTCGTACAACCGCACTACTTTGACGCCGCCGACAACAAATCCATCTTGCTCAGGATGCTGGATAACCTGAAGCAGATTTTCTGGCGCAACCGCGATTGGGACGAAAGCCAGCGTTGTATCGAACGCCAGCTGCTTTTGCGTCCCGACCAGGGCGAGTTCAATGTACAGCTCGGCGCTGTGTTCGAGATGCAGGGAAAGATCATGCTGGCGCAGCACACCTACGCGGGCGTGCTGTCCCGTTCACACGACGACACGATCCGGGAACTCGCGAGCCAACGCCTGCTGGCGTTACAGAGCTCATCGCCGACGATTCACTAGCCAGGCTTTGCCGGCGCAGACCGAAGCAGTTCATCGAAGCTCTCACCAATACAGTCTGCGAAAAATCCCGGGTCCGGCATCATCTCACGGCAGGCATTCACAGACAGGGTGATCTGTCCGCAATAGCTGAACACCGGGAAGATTATTCCCATGCCGTCGAAGATCGGGCCGAGACCGAACTGCGTGACGAGTCTTGCACCGGCAGAATAGAGCGGGAACTGTGGTCCCGGGACATTCGTGATCACGCAGTTGAAGCCGGGCCCCATGGTCTGGGACAAACCCATTTCAGTGTAGAGGCGCGAGGCGAGCGCTGCGGTCGTCGACGGGATGAACTGGCTGAAGTCTGTCATCAGTTTTGCGCCGACCGCGTTCGTCATTTCCTTCGACTCCCGTGCGGCGGCATGGACCCGTGCGAGGCGCTCGAGCGGGTCATCGACATCGGTGCCAATCGCGACGGTCATCGCTGCCACCTGGTTTCCCATCGCATGCTTGTCGTCGGCAGAACGAACGGAAATGGGCGCCATGGCGATCATGGACGCATCCGGCAACTCATCCTTCGATGCAAGATACTTGCGCAGTGCGCCGCCGCAGATGGCGAGGATCGCGTCGTTGACCGTCGCGCCGGGAATCGCGGACTTGATCAGTTTGATGTCGTCCAGCGCGAAATTTTTGCCTTCGAACACCCGGTGCGCGGTGACCTGTCCACTGAACCGGGTTCGCGGCACGACCGTGTTCACCTTGTAGCGTTGTGCGAACAGGCCCTCCTGGAATCGCTGGAAGGCGGGCATCGCCCTTGCCATCACCTCGGCGAACCGGTACGGCTGCGTCATGTTGTTGAACTGTGCGCGCGAGATCAACGTCAGCGGATGAGGTTCATCCTCGCCCTGCCACGGCACCTCGGGTAAGGCGGGATCCGGCGGATACGGCTGCAGGCCGTGGATCACCTCGGTGATATCCGCCCCCGACACACCATCGATACAGGCGTGGTGAATCTTCGAGACGATCGCATAGGAGCCCTTTGGCAACCCGGGCACCGCGTCCAGCCCCTCGATGACGGTAAATTCCCACGGTGGCTTGGTCAGGTCGAGCCCCCTGGCGTGAAGGCGCGCGGTCTGGATGCAAAGCTGGCGCCAGTCACCGGGCTCCGGCAGGCGAATGTGCCGGATATGGAATTCAAGATCGAAGTTCCTGTCCTCTATCCACCAGGGATGATCCATCGAGAACGGTACCTGGACGAGACGACGCCTGAAGGTTTTGGCCAGATGAAGGCGTTTTTCGATGAAACCGAGGATGTCCTTGAAGCCTTGCTTGCCTCCCTTGACCGTTGACGGGTCATAGACCGCGAGCGACCCCACGTGCATCGGCGTCTTCGGCAGTTCGGCGTAGAAGAACGATGCATCCTGTCCGGTCAGTTGCTCCATCGTCTTCTCCCCTGTTTGCGTTCGATGAGCATAGCGCAGGGCGATGCCGGCGGATATGTTGCATCCCCATGGGCGAATCCCTATCTTTATCGGTTTGATTTGAATAGAGATATGCAGTCTATGTACCAGGAGTTGAAGGAAGTCTGGCGGGAACTCACGGCGCCGGGGGCGCAATTCGAGGTCACCGAAGTGCCCGTACGCGGGACGATGATCAAGGCCTACAAGCAGGCGCCGCCGAGCCTGCGGGAAGTATGGCTCGCTTCCGCCGCGCACGGCGACAAGGACTACCTGGTCTACGGCGACGAGCGCTGGACCTATACCCGCGCACATGAGGAAGTCGACCACATTGCCGGCTGGCTGGCCGCGCAGGGCCTGGCTCAGGGCGATCGCGTCGCCATCGCGATGCGAAACTACCCGGAATGGTTGCTCACCTATTGGGCCTGTGTCGCCCAGGGCATCACGGTGGTCGGGATGAACGCCTGGTGGGTGCCTGACGAGATGTCCTATGGCCTGGAGGATTCAGCGCCGAAAGTGCTCGTCTGCGACCAGGAACGATTCGATCGGTTCACGGAAATCAGCAATGGTTTCCCGGATATCACGGTAGTCGGCGTCCGGCTGAAGGCGTGGCCTGAAGGCGTCGTGCCATTCGACACGCTGCGACAGTTCGACGCGAAGATGCCGGAAGTCACGATCGACGGAGACGAGGATGCCTGCATCTTCTACACGTCGGGCACGACAGGTCGACCGAAAGGCGCCCAGCTTACGCACCGCGGTTGCGTCACCAACATCATGAACCTCGCGTTCTGGGCTACCGCGAGCGGCGGCGCCATGGCAAAGTCGATGGGAACGCCGCCCGCAGATCCCGCGTCGGCACCGGCGCTGTCAGGCCTCGTTACAACCCCGCTATTCCATGTCACGGCAAACAACTGTCTTGCGCACTCGGCAACGCTCTCCGGCGGCAAGCTTGTACTCATGTACCGTTGGGATCCGCTCGAGGCGCTCAAGATGATCGAGCGCGAGAAGATCACCAACCTGACCGGCGTTCCGGTCATGTCGCGTGAACTCATCTCCCATCCGGATTTCGACAAATACGATACGTCCAGCCTGCTGTCGGTCGGCGGCGGCGGCGCACAACTGCAACCAGACCTCGTCGGCAAGATCGACCAGACGGTGAAGACAGCCCGGCCCGGCACCGGCTATGGGATGACAGAAACGTGCGGCATCATCACGTCGATCGGTGCGGACTTCTTCGTCGACAAACCGGAAAGTTGCGGCCCCGCCATGCCCACCTTCGACGTGAAAATCGTCGGCAGCGACGGCACCGAAATGCCCCTCGGGCAGGTAGGCGAGCTTTGGGTCAAGGGCGCGCCAGTCATCAAGGGCTACCTGAATCGCCCGGATGCGACCGCTGAGAGCATCACGGACGGTTGGCTCCACACGGGCGACGTTGCGCGTCTCGACGAAGATGGCTTCATCTACATTGTGGACCGGGTCAAGGACATGGTCCTTCGAGGCGGCGAGAACATCTACTGTGCCGAGGTCGAAACGGTCCTGTTCAATATCGAAGGCGTCGCCGAGTGTTCTGTGGTTGGCGTGCCGGATGACAGGCTGGGCGAAGAGGTCGGCGCGGCAATCGTGCTGAAGCCGGGCGCCGATGTCACCGCGGCAAGCATACGGGAATACTGCGGCGTGCATATGGCAAGGCATAAGATCCCCCGCTACCTGTGGCTCCTGGACAAACCGTTGCCGCGAAACGCCAACGGCAAGTTCCTGAAGCGGGAGCTCCGGGAAGCACTGAAAATCGACGACGCCGCCTGAGGGAAATCGGGCGTACTTATAACAAAAGAGAATAAGT
>JAGRIN010000131.1 GCA_020443245.1 Pseudomonadales bacterium | reverse complement strand
CGCAGCGAAGGACAAGACGCGGACCAGTGTTCGCGTGCACGTCGAGACTTGCAACAAGTCGTTTGCGAAAACCGCGATGGGCGGGTATATCGAGAACACCGGGACGGTAGACCTTCACTACGTCACCGTGGAAACCATCTGGAAGAACAAGGACGGGCTGGTCGTTTCGACAGACTTGGTCTATGTCCTGAATGGCGATACGCTGGCGCCCGGGGCCCGAAAGACCTTCTCGGACAGTAGCAACCTGCCTTCAGTCGCCCGATGTAACGCGAATCCTGTCGACTGGTGGTGAGGATTCGTTTGCGCTCGCGCCAGCGTCGTGTTTTAGTCGGGGGGAATCCAGATGACTGGAGATCTCACATGCAATACCAGAACGAGACTTTCAAGGGCGAACGCATCGACCTCGATGGCAAGATGTTCCACGGTTGTACTTTCGAGTCGTGTGAGCTTGTGTTTTCCGGCGACCGACCGCCGACTTTCTCCGACAACCGATTCGTCGACACGGTCTTTGTCATGACAGGACACGCGACGCGGACGATGTACCTGCTCTCCAACATCTATCACGCCGGTGATGGCGGCAGGCAAGTTGTGGAAGACATCTTCGATGAACTGCGCGCCGGGAATATTCACGGCAAGGAGATCACGACGAAGGTGCCGAATACCAAAGATCACAGCATGGCCTGAGGATCACGCGGCCCTCGGCCAAAGCGGCGGGTCGGCGCCTCCATCATCGTCTTGCGAGGTGCCAAGCAGATAGGCCAGGATTCTCGCGCGGACGTATGCGTCACCGCCAGCGATCGCCTGGTTGCCGAACAGCCGGTTGAATTCCAGCAGGTACGGCCGGCCGCCAACGACCGCCACGTCAAAACCCCCGTGGTCGATGCCGAGCGCCCGCGCCATGGTCACTGCCGCATCGACAGCGACCGTCGGGACAGCTGCGCTGCCAACGAGGCCGCCGCGGGCGATGTTGTTATGAAAACCGTCTGTCGACTGCAGGCGCCAGTATGCCGAGATCGGTTCCCCGCCGACGATGACGACCCGCGCGTCGCGGTCTATTGGCAAGTACTCTTGCGCAAGGAGTGTGTCCGTTCGGGAAAGGTACTCACGCCAGTCTTGCTTTGACTCGATGAGCCAGACGCCGCGACCCTCGGCGCTGCGTGGTAGTTTCGCGACGAACGGCAGCGTCATGTCATCGAAGGTCTCTTCGGCGTCCCGGGGTGTATTCGGCCGGATGATGGTGTCCGGGACCACCCGTTGGTCGACCGCACGAAATGCGTAGTACATCTCGATCTTGTCATACCCGAGCAAAAACGATGCATGGCTCGGGAAGATCTGTGAGCCGAGGCCGAAGACCAGCGCGTTGACTTGCCAGTACTCGGGGAACAGCACGCGGCTTGCGCTTCGAACGACGTTCACGTCGGCAAAGAAGTGCTTCGCCTTGAGTTGCGTTGTATTGGGAAAGTCACGGGTCCGAAAAGGATCGTACGAAACCCACGCCATGATGCAGGATCAGTTGACTGGACGACGCTATTTAGGGGTTTGGAACAACATAGTCAAGGGGAATCGCCAAGTTCGACCAACTGCTTGATATCCGCCGCTATCTCGTCCGGCTTTTCTTCCTGCAGCATCATGAGCCTTGCCGCGCCGGCCGTGTCGAATGCGTACACGGCGATGCCGTGTGAGACAGCATAGAAACCATGCTCGTCGGGTTCGCCGTAGCTGAAGGTGGTGCGGTATCGTTTGGCGAGTTCGGACAGGGCTTTCATCGAACCGGTCAGTCCGATGACCTCGGGCGCGAAGTTCGACGTGTACTGGCGCAGGTACTCGAGTGTGTCGCGCTTCGGGTCAACGCTGACAAACAGGATGACAACCTGCGAACGCAGGTCAGGCAACTTGTCCAGTGCGAGCTTGAGTCGCGACAGTGTCGTCGGGCAGTAGTCAGGGCAATTGGTATAGCCGAAGAACAGCAGGACCGTCTTGCCGCGATAATCCTGCGCGGACACCTCCTGCCCGTTTTCGCTGGTGAGCGTGAACTCGAGTGGCGGCATCAGTCCCCGGATGCTCTTGGCGTGCCATTCGTGAGATTCCCGCGCGCAACCGGCCACGAAGGCGAGGGCGATGACGGAAACGAGGAGCTTGCTGGACATGGACATCTTTCCTTCAGGGACTCGCAGTCCCGGCCTGGATCTCGCCGGACTCTTCCCGGCTCGCTTTCATGATCATTGACAGGACGATCAAGGCGGCAAGAAGCATCATCATCGCCGGTGGAATCCAGGTCAGGAGGCCACCATAGAGCTGGTCGTTCTCGGGAAGGATCGGAAACGCGCGTCCGCACACGGAGTAGACGTCATAGATATCGCTTCGGGAAAATGTGATGTAAGCGCCGAGCACGATCTGCGGCACCAGCGTGCCCAGTATCATGGCGAGCCGGGTGCCGTGCCTCGGCAGGCCGGATACGAGCGGGTCGCGCCGGTCGACGATCACCAGCCAGAACAGCAAACCGTCGATGAACATACTCCAGTTCATGAGCAGATAGAGTGGGTGACTCAGCATCGCGTCAAAGTGAATGGATGGTGTCAGCCAGAAGTAGATGATGCCCACGAACACGAACGAGCCGATGACGGGGTGCTGAAGCACGGCGACAGGGAACCTGAGGACAGCGGTGACGCCCCGGGGTAATCGAAGACCCGACTTCGCAATCGCGGCGCCCCAGAACAGGACAGGGTCGCCGAGTGCCATCAACATCGCGCCGACGTGATGCAAGACGAGATGCTGGGCACGATGCATGAAGAACAGGTACTGCCCGTAGTAGTCGAACCTGGTGTGCAGCACGATATAGCAGAGGAGGAGCCCGACAAAGAAGGCAAGCGGGCGAGCAATACCAACGTGTCCGCCTCGCTGCCTGACCGCCAACATGCCCGCGGCATACAGGAAGGCAACCAGCGGGAAAAAGGTGACCGCTAGCCAGGAGAAGCGATAAGGCAGGAACCACTCGAGCAAGACTTGGGACTTTCGGCGTGTTGTCGCAGGAGTCGATAATACCATGCCCGGCGACATGCTGCGGACTGCGCTTGCCGGGGCCGCTTTCAGTTACACTGATGTTCTTGGGATTTGTAGGGGGATATCCATGAAGCAGTCATCGTCGATTCTTGCGCTCCTGCTGTTGGTCGGTGCAGCGGACGCCTCCGCCGAGGCGGCCCGGCCCGCCGAGCGACGCGCACTATTCGGTGAACTCCATCTGCACACGGTCATGTCGTTCGATGCGTGGACCTTCGGCACCAAATTGACCCCGGATGAGGCCTACAAGTTTGCGCGGGGCGAGACGGTCATGGTGCCGGCTGTGCAGGTGAGGCGCGAGCAGGGTATCGATGTCACGAAACCGGTTGCGGCGAGACGTGCCTGGCCGCTCGACTTCACGGCGGTGACAGATCACTCGGAATACATCGGTGCCATGACCGAGCTTGACGATCCCGCGAGCCAATTCTCGAAGAGCGAGATCGGGCAGGAACTTCACGCCGGCGGACGCCGTGCATTCCTGAAGCTTGCAAGCGGCGCCTTCGGCGGCAACGCGGAGACCCGGGACCTGCTTGCCGGAGCCTCGGAGGCGGCCGACGCCTGGAACATCGAGATCAAGGCGGCAAACGACAATTACGAGCCTGGCAAATTCACCACTTTCATTGCCTACGAGTGGTCTGCGTCGGCAGGATATGGCACCCACATCCACCGCAACGTCATCTTCAGTGGCGACCATGCGCCGGCCCCGTTCACGTCGATTGATTCGAGCAATCCGGAAGACCTGTGGCGGTACCTCGGGTCGGTTCGCGCTCAGGGGCTCGACGTCATCGCGATTCCTCACAACAGTAACCTCAGCGACGGCCACGACTTCGACTGGAACATGTCGAATGGCCGTCCCATAGACGAGGCGTACGCGCAAGCGCGCGCGCTGAACGAACCGCTGGTTGAAATCGCCCAGACCAAGGGCACGTCGGAGACGACACCCGAACTCTCTCCCAACGACGAGTTCGCCGGGTTCGAGATCATGGACCGCCTGTACCGCGGCGAGACCGAGCCGGTGCGGCGTGGTTCCTACGTTCGTGACGCGTGGGGCCGGGGGCTTGTCATCGGTGACCGCATCGGTACCAACCCGTTCAAGATGGGTGTGGTCGGCGCATCGGATATTCACAACGGGCTGTCAGCGAGTGACGAGGATGCGTACGCGGGCCGGATCAGTGGACTTGACCCCGCAACGATGATGCCCACCGGCGAAGCGGTGGCAAGTGAACTCTCTGTCAAGCCGGAAGACCTGGGCACGCGCCCGACCGGCCAGCGCGAGAACGATCCGCTCCAGTTTGCCTCCGCCGCGGTGACCGGCGTCTGGGCGGAAGATAATACCCGCGAGTCGATATTTGCCGCATTGAAGCGCAAGGAAACGTTTGCCACCTCGGGTACGAGGCTGCGTCTTCGCATGTTCGCCGGCTGGCACTTCTCCTCTGGCGCACAGGAACGAGGATGGGTCGCTCGCGCTTACCGTGAGGGTGTCGCCATGGGTAGCGACTTGCCCGCCAGGCCGCGCAGCGCCAAGGCACCGCAGTTTGTCCTCGAAGCACAGAAGGACCCGGACGGCGCGAACCTGGATCGCATACAGGTCATCAAGGTCTGGCTCGAAGGCGGCGACTATCGTGAGCAGGTCTACGACGTCGTGCTCGCAGGCGAGAAACGTCGGGGCGCCGACGGTCGCGTGCTGCCCGTCGGCAACACGGTGGACCTCAAGACGGGCGAATACACGAATGCGATTGGCGCGCCGATTCTGCGCGGCAGCTGGCAGGACCCGGACTTCGATCCCGCCCGGCCGGCGGTCTATTATGCGAGGGCTCTCGAGATCCCGACCGCGAGGTGGAGCACGTTGCTTGCGCTGCGGAACAACCTGCCGATTCCCGACCGCGTTTCGCCAACCCTCCAGGAACGGGCGTGGAGTTCACCGGTCTGGTATACCCCCGGCAAGTAAGGATGATCCGTCAGCCGCTCGTGACGTATGCGATGGCCGATTGTGCTGTCCAAAAGGTTGCCAGCGCGCCGATGACATAACCGGGCGCAAGGCGCACGGCGGGTGGCCATCCGGTGCGTACCCGCGAAAGCATGAGGGCGATCAACAGGACGACAGCCACGAAGACAAGCTGTCCGGCCTCGACGCCCAGATTGAAAAAGAGCAGGGCGACGATGAGGTTAGGCCCATCCAGGCCGAGCGACGTGAGCCCGCTCGCGAACGCGGCGCCATGCACGAGCCCGAAGCCGAATGCCGCGATCCAGGGCCTTTCGATGGTGAAGCTGGCGCGTCCTCGCGCAGCGTGTACGACTTCGACCGCAAGAAACAGGATCGACAGTCCAATCAGCGCATTGAGAAAGTTGATCGAGAAGTCGATCAGGCCGAACGCTGCACCTGCCAGTGTCAGGCTGTGGGCGACGGTAAACGCCGTGATAGTCGTGAGCAACCTGAGGCGATCCCGGACGATGAGCAGCAGGGCGAGCACAAAGGCGAGGTGATCCGGTCCCGACAGGATGTGCTCGGTACCGAGGCGCAGGAAGGAGAGTATGTCATCGTCCCCGGTGGCCGGCGCTATAGTGAGCACAGGTGATTCTGGACGAACGATACGATCAATCGCGATTCCGTTTCTCAGGCGAATGCGCACAAAGACATCGGTCATGGTGTCAGCCAGACCTTCGATACTGACCTGACGATTGCCCAGGGGCGCAGGGGAGTCGTCACGAATCTGCCATGACTTGATCAAAAATCCCTCGGTCGCGTACTGGTCATCCGGTACAGACTCAAGCCATCCATTGTCCAGGTGCGGTACCAGGTGAACGGCATAGTCTCCCGATATCGGTTGCTTCCAGGTTACCGTGAACTGACCGGAAGCTGACTCGTTGATCTCGAGAAATGCGGGCCTGACCTCGTGTGCGGTGCATTGCGTCTGCACGAGGAAGAAGAGGATGCCAAGCAGGATTGTGATTGCGCGAGTCATGGGCGTGCGCCGAGATCTTCGCGTACGATCGTGTACCTCGCTTCGAGCGCGTCGAGTGCGGCATCGTTTGCCTTTTGCGATTCATTTGCGAGGTAATCGGCGCGGACCTGTTTACGAACCTCGCGGTAGTCCGGCACGTGAGCGGGCTGCCTGCTTTCGATAAAGAGCAGGTGCCACCCGTACGCGGACCGCCATGGTCCGGACCAGCTTCCCGGCGTCTCTTCGAACACAGCGTCGGACAACGGCGTCTTGCCGAATACCCGTTCGACCTGTGTTCGGTCATAGGATGAAAAGTCGTACAGGTCAGGGAACGGGTCTCCCAGTTCGGGCGCGCGTGACGTGCCCGCCTGTATTGCGCGTTTGGCTTGCTCGGCGCGGCGCTGACCGCTTCGTTCATCCTGGAAGTAGATGTGTGTAAAAGTGGCGCGGGCACCGACTTCGTAGTCGGACGCATGGGTTCGATACCAGTCTTCCAGGTTGGCTTCCACGGGCTCCGGTGGGGCACTCGTGTCCTGGACCAAAAACTTCATCTTTTGTATCAATCGTCGCCTGACGATTTCATCATGGCTGCCGAGCCCCAGTCGCTTCGCCTCGCGATAGAGTATTTCGTCCTTAGCGTCTCGCTCGATAAGCGTCTCCAGCGAGGCGTCGTCGGGGGGATGCCCGAATTGAAGCGCGTATTGCCGGGCAAGTTGATCGACACGGGCGGCGGTCACGACGATCTCATGCGCATCGCCGACATAAGTCTCGTATCCGATTCTCGCGCAGTAGAGCAGCAGGCCCGCCACAATGAACTGGAAAAGTGGTTCGCGAAGGACGCGTCTGATCAAAATCGTTCTCGTTTGCACAGGGTTGCCAATTATAATGGAGTCGTTGGGGAGTGGGGGTGAAGATGCCGATCGATTGTCGAATCGACGAAGAGGATGGAATCGTCTACACGACCCTGACCGGGGAGGTGGACGAAGACGAGATCGTCAAGGCGCTGAGCGGCATTATCACCAGCCCCTCGTATCGGCCGGGACTCGACGGGCTCGTCGATCTTCGTGGCCACGACGCGACGCAATCGTCGGCAGCGGTCCGCCGTATCGCGGAGCTTATGACCCGCCATCATGCAGAAATCGGGCATTCCAGGGCTGCCCTCGTGGTTTCGGACGAATTGGGGTTCGGTCTTGCCAGGATGTACCAGGCGTTCGCGCAGGACTCGTCCATCGAGACGCGGATCTTCTACGAACTTGCCGAGGCCAATGACTGGCTGGGATTGTCCGACAGGTGAAGTGAGAGGATTCCGGCGCTCCCTTCACACCTCATCTTACCTACACAAACGCGAGAAGATCGCCGGTTTTGATGCTTCGCAGCATGAGTCGATATGTCGCACAACCTGACGGGCCGGTTGTCGTACTGGGCCTGGACGTCATCTCGCATGCCTTGCACGAGTCCTACGGTGATTCTGCCTACGATGCGGGAGCCTGGCTCGCCACATTGTTGCGCGAACTCTCGTCGATCGTCACGCTCGCGCTTTACACGACCGACAGCGCTGCTGATTCACGTCGATCGTTGCTGGCAGGTGGCCTGTACGACTTGTTCGGCGACCTCAGGCTGGTTGGCGGTATGGACGACCTGGCGCGTATGAAGCAGATGCTGGACCTCCAACCGGATGAAAGCCGGTTGTTCGTTGTCGGGCCGGGCGCGGCACCCCTGTTTGCCGGTGCCGAAGGGTACGTTTATGTTCCCGGCCTCACGTTGCTCTACGGTGCTCTGGCGGGGCAGGAGATCGTGCTCGCAGATGTCCGGTACGATGGGCGCATGGGGCGTGAAGCACGGCAGCGCCTCGCGCGGTCATCGGTATTGCCGGTGTATCACGCGGATCATCACGAGCCGGACGAACGCTTTGTCATGTACCTCTGCGAGGGTTCGCGGACACAGCTCGAAATGGCCGGTTTCAGCGTGACCCAACTGGCTGACACATCGGTAGCGGG
>JAGRIN010000130.1 GCA_020443245.1 Pseudomonadales bacterium | reverse complement strand
CAGCACCCGCGCGCCGGGTTCGAGACGGTCACGCAATGCGGCGAGGTCGATCCCGGACGCAGCATCGAAGTGTCCCCAATATCGATCGCCCAGATCGTGCGGCCAGTCCGCAAAGCCCTCGCCGACGGTGATGACGCCATCGAGTCCACGGCAATGCTCGGCAAGCCCGGCGTGCATTGCGGCTGCATGTTCTCCAAGTTCGAGCATTTCGCCGAGGATAGCGACCCGCTGGCCGTCGTGCTCTCGAAGCGCGAGGAGTGCATGGCGCAGGCTCACCGGATTCGCGTTGTAACTGTCGTCAACCACCGAGAATCCGGCGACGTTGACCACGTTACCGCGCCCCCCCGGCATCGTCAGTCCCGCCATACCCTCGCAAGCACGAACAAGATCTGCGCGGACGGCACGCAATGCGGCGAACACGGCGAGCGACGTCAGTACCCGATGTTCTCCGCCGGCCGCGATCCAATACTCATAGCGCTCATCGCCCGCTGTAACCGAAACCAGCGCGTTGTCACCTTCAGTTCGAACCTGTCCAACCACATCGGCATCAGCAGTGAGGCCAAATGTCACGACGTTCACGCCCGGCACAGCCTGGTGTTCAAGGCCGGACGGCAGGATGAGTGTTCCTCCCGGCGATAGCCCCTCTGCAATTGAAAGTTTCTCGACCCGGATCGCATCGAGGCTCTCGAACCGGCCCAGGTGGGCAGGCAACACGTTCAGCAGGATCGCGACATCCGGGCGCACAAGCCGGGACAACGGTGCAATTTCGCCGGGATTGTTGGTGCCGATTTCGAACACGCCGTAGCGCACACTGCCGGGCATCCGCGCGAGCGAAAGCGGCACGCCCCAATGGTTGTTTAGGCTGCCCGTCGATGCGTGCGTATCGGCCTCGGCGGCAAGCAGCGACTCGGTCCATTGCCTCGCGGTGGTCTTGCCGGCACTGCCCGTGATCGCGATAACGGAGCCGTGCATGCGTTCCCGCGCCTTCGCACCGAGTTGCCACAGTGCATCCAGCGTGTCGGGAACGAGCAGCGTCGGAACCTGTGCATTAACTGCCTTCGACACCAGCAGACCAGCGGCACCTGCGGAGATGGCAGCGTCCACGAATTCGTGCCCGTCCCGGCCCGCACTGCCCGAAGAATGAAAGCGCGGTCCCGGATTGCCCTCGATCGCAATAAACAAATCGCCTGCTACGAGCGTTCGGGAATCGATGCTGATTCCCCGCACATCCGGGCCCGTTACCGGCACCAGCGCCAGGCTCGCGCACAGTTCCTGCCAACTCCACAAAGGCGCATCGGTCATCGGTTCACGGCCTCTGGGATGCGACCTCGGGACTCATGAGTTCCCGCAACATCGTCATCGCACTTTCCCGCCCGCGGTAATAACCCTTCACGACCTTGCCCTCGGTAAATCCCAGGGACTTGTAAAAGGCCTGCGCATCATTGTTGCCGACACGCACTTCAAGGTAGATACCCTCGATGCCGGCAATGCGTGCCGATTCCTCCAGCCAGGCCACCAGCGCCCGACCGATACCCGCGCGACGTTGCGTCGGCTTGACGGCAAGCAGGTTGAGGTGTGCACGCGTTTCGTGGAACTCCATGATCGCGAAGCCCGCGACGCCGAATCGCGTGCGGGCCACAATGACCACGACATCCGGATGCTGGATCATCGACAGTATCCTGGAAGGCTTCCAGCTCCAGCCAAGCCCGGACTCGACCAGGTCCCGGGACATCTGTCCGAGGGTCAGCGCGTCCGTGGGCCTTGCCAGTTCGATCTCGTAATCCATGATCCGGTTATCCCCGTCCTAGTTACCGGTGGGCACCTCGTTGAACGGGATGCCCTTGTCCACACGAATGTCCTGCGGTAAACCCAGCACACGCTCTGCAATGATGTTCAACATGATCTCATCGGTGCCGCCGGCAATCCGCCCGCCCGGCGCGCCGAGATAACTCTGGGGCAAGAGTCCCCCGAGTGCCGCAAGGTCTTTATCCATACAGACGCCCGCCATGCCGATCAGTTCCATGCAAAATGACGCGATATCCTGGGTCTTCTTGGCACCGACATACTTCCCGATAGAGTTCTCGGGGCCGGGCGTCTCTCCCCGTGACAGTGCAGATTGTGTACGCGCCCTCGTGAACTGCAGACCACTCTCCTTACAGTACCAGTCGGCTAACTGTTCACGAACCGCGCGGTCGGCAATCGCCGGCTTGCCATCGATCTCCAGTTCCTTCGCGAGGGCGTAGGCGGTGTCGAACCCAAGCCCGCCACCGCCGCCAATCGCGGCACGTTCGTTCATCAGCGTCGTGAGGGACACCGTCCATCCCTGCCCGACCTCGCCGAGCCGCTGTGCGTCCGGAATACGCACATCGGTGAAATAGACTTCGTTGAAACCCGACTGCCCGCTGATTTGTTTAATCGGCTTTACGTCGACACCCGGCGACTTCATGCTGAGAAAGAAGTACGTCAGGCCCTTGTGCTTGGGTACATTCGGGTCGCTTCGCGTGACGAGAATGCCGAAGTCGCTGTAGTGCGCACCGGAGGTCCAGATCTTCTGGCCGTTGATGACCCAGTCATCCCCGTCACGCACGCTTCGGGTTCGAAGTGCCGCCAGGTCCGATCCACCCGCCGGTTCACTGAACAATTGGCACCAGATCTCCTCGCCGCTTGCCAGCTTCGGCAGGTATCGCTTCTTCTGCTCGTCCGTCGCATAGGCCATGAGCGTCGGCGCCGCCATTCCCTGGCCGATCGTGAACGGTCCGGTCGGCAGCGAATACTTTGCCTCCTCTTCGGCAAAAATCGCGGCTTCTGCGGCCGAAGCGCCACGTCCGCCGTATTCCACGGGCCAACGCAGGCAGGCCCAGCCGGCATTGTACTTTTCAAGCTGCCACGCCTTCGCCGCTTTGAGAAAATCTTCCTGCGAATAGGCTTCGTGTTTGGGCGCGTTTGCCGCGAGCCAGGCCCGGGCCGCTTCGCGAAATTTGGCCTCTTCCGGGGTATCGTTGAAATCCATCGTTTTTCTCCTTGTCAGGCAGCCCGATCGCTTTCGATGCTCGAGATGAGACGGTTCTTCCACGTCGATTCGCCGCCGAGGTTCACCGCCAGCAACTTGGCCCGACGGTAGAACAAGTGACAATCGAACTCCCAGGTAAAGCCCATGCCGCCGTGAACCTGGATATTTTCCTCCGCGCATTCGCGATAGGCCTGGCTCGCACTGACACGAGCCGTCGCGGCAGCGACCGGTAGCTCCGGTGCCCCGGAACTGAGTGCCCACGCACCGTAGTAGCAATTCGACCTCGCCAGTTGGATCGCGACGTACATCCGCGCGAGCTTGTGCTTGATAGCCTGGAAACCCGCAATCGGCCGACCGAACGCATAGCGACCCAGCGCATATTCGCGCGCCTGGTTCATCGCCGCTTCGGCGCCACCGACCTGCTCGAACGCAAACAGCACCGCCGCACGATCGAACAACTGCGACAACAGCGACGCACCCTCGCCCGCCTTGCCCAGCGGTTCGGCCTCGGCGTCCTTGAACGCAAGGTTTGCATGGGAGCGACTCGGGTCAATCGTCGCGACCGATGTCCTCGTGACGCCCGGCTGGTTCAGGTCAACCAAAAAGAGGGACAGTCCGGCGTCGCCACCCGCGACGACGACGGCAAAATCCGCAATGTCTCCGTCCGGCACCATGATCTTGGTGCCCGAAAGCCGGTTCGCCTTGACGCTTGCGCCAACCTTCGTCGGGGAAAATTCGCCGGGTCCTTCCGCAACGGCTGCGGTACCGATCACCTGGCCCTGCGCCAGTTTGCCGAGCCACGCCTCCTTCTGTGCATCCGTGCCGAAGGCGAGAATCGCTTCGGTCGCGAGGTACAGGCTCGACGAAAATGGCACAGGCGTCAGTGCGCGGCCGAGTTCTTCCGCCAGCACGCACAGTTCCAGGTGCGACAACCCGAGACCGTTGTATTTTTCGGGGATGGTCGTGGCGGTCCATCCAAGGTCCGTGATGTCCTTCCAGAGCGCCTTGTCATACGGCTCATTCCCCTCAAGGATCTTGCGAGCGACCGACAACGGCGACTTGTCCTTCAAAAACGACACCGCCTGGTCGCGGAGCATGTTCTGCTCTTCCGAGAACTCGAAGTTCACTTGTGTATACCCCTCTTTGCCTTGCTGTTCGTGATCATCTGCCGTGCATCTCCGCCTGCTCCCGCAGGAGGAACTTCTGCACCTTGCCGGTCGACGTCTTCTCGAGCGGCCCGAAAATGACAGTGCGCGGGACTTTGAAGTGTGCAAGTTCCGCGCGGCAGAACGAGATGACCTCCTCCGCCGTGAGTTCCACACCCGCTCGCGGCGTCACGAATGCACAGGGATGCTCACCCCATTTCTCGTCTGACTTCGCCACCACCGCCGCCTCGAGGATTTTCGGATGCCGGAACAGGACATCCTCGATCTCGAGACTCGAGATATTCTCGCCGCCCGAAATAATGATGTCTTTCGAACGGTCCTTGATCTGGATATAGCCGTCAGGATGACAGACCGCCAGGTCGCCGGAATGAAACCAGCCTCCATCAAACGACTCTGCCGTTGTCTGCGGATTCTTCAAATAGCCTTTCATGACGATATTGCCTCGCATGAAGACCTCTCCCTGCGTCTTGCCATCAGCGGGAACCGGCGCAAGCGTTTCAGGGTCGCCGACCATCATGGCACCTGCCATGATCGACGCAATACCTTGCCGCGACTTGAGCCGTGCGCGTTCGTCGGCGGAGACATCGTCCCACTGGCTGCGCCAGGCCGAGACAACCATCGGTCCGTAAGTCTCGGTCAGGCCATAAACCTGCGTCACCTCGAATCCCATCTTCTCCATACCCTGGATCACCGCAGCAGGCGGCGCGGCGCCAGCCGTCATGACCTTGATGCCCGATCTGACGCCGGCTTTCACATCATCCGGTGCATTGATCAGCGTGTTGAGTACGATCGGCGCGCCGCAGAAGTGTGTCACGCCCTGGTTCCTGAACGCTTCGTAAACTGCCTGTTCCCGCACGTGGCGCAGGCACAGGGTCGTTCCGACGGTGGCCGCAAGGGTCCAGGGGAAACACCAGCCATTGCAATGGAACATCGGCAGCGTCCACAGGTATCGTGGATGCATGCCCATCTCCCAGGTGACAGCGTTGTTGATGGCGTTCAGGTAAGCGCCCCGATGATGATAAACGACGCCCTTGGGGTTGCCCGTCGTGCCCGAGGTGTAGTTGAGGGAAATCGCATTCCACTCGTCCGCCGGCAGTGACCAGGCAAACGCCTCATCGCCCTCGGCCATCAGTTCATCACACAACATCTCACCGACCAATTCACCTTCGCCAAATAACGGGTCGATCACATCGACCACGAGAATATCGCGGTCGACTCGCGCCAGCGCCTCCTTGATGACGCCTGAGAACTCCCGGTCGGTGAAAAGGACCCTGGCCTCAGCATGTTCCAGGATGAATGCGACAGTCTTTGCGTCCAGTCGCGTATTGATCGCATTGAGGACAGCGCCGGTCATCGGTACCGCGAAGTGCACCTCGAACATCTCGGGAATGTTTGGCAGCATCGCCGCAACCGTATCACCCTCGCCGATACCTCGCTTCGAGAGTGCGGACGCGAGCCGGACACATCGCTTGTACATCTCGCCCCAGCTACGTCGGAGCTCACCGTGAACGATTGCCTCGTAGTCAGGATAGAGCGTGCCGGCGCGCTGCAGGAAACTGACCGGCGAAAGTGGCTCGTAGTTAGCCGCGCATTTTCCGAGGTCCTGGTTGTAAATGTTGCTCACCGGTGGCCTTCCCTCTCTAGTCGTCTTATGGATGAAACGCTACCATGTTCTCTTTTTGGAAGCACCACGGGCCATGGCGATCGAAGTCCTGCTTTTCGACCTTGGCGGGGTGCTCGTCGAACTGGGCGGCATCCCGATGATGACGACGTGGACGCGTCTGGAAGAACCCGAAATCTGGCGTCGCTGGCTGCAATCAGAGGCTGTTCGTGCATTCGAGTCAGGGAGATCGAGTCCCGGGGCGTTTGCCGCCGGCGTCGTAGAGGAGTTTGAACTCGAAGTCGCGCCGGAGGCGTTTCTCGAGGCGTTTATCGCCTGGCCGAAGGGGCTCTTCGACGAGGTCCCGGCATTGCTCGATGCGCTGCGCGAGGACTATCACGTTGCCTGTTTGTCCAACACCAACCACTTGCACTGGGAGCGGTTCGCGAGCGAAACGCGCCTCCATGAGATGCTGCATAGCCGCTTCGCCTCACACCATATCGGATTGATGAAACCCGACCCCGCGATCTATCTGCATACAATCGAGGCGCTGGGTCACGCGCCCGACGAGATCCTGTTTTTCGACGACAACCAGGTCAATGTCGACAGCGCGCGGGACTGCGGAATGAACGCGCTCCTCGCGAGGGGGCCCGGAGAAGTCAAAACGCATCTCGCGAGGCTCGGTCTCGGGCCACATTTGCTGTGATACGATGGGCGCTTCAGCGTAGTTACGGGCCAGCACATGCTTTCATTCCTGCGCGCACTCTGGCAAGGCATCACCACTGTCAGGCGTGCCGTCACGAATATCATCTTCCTCGCCATCGTGATCTTCATCGTCGTCGCGATTATTTCCAATGAAACGGCAAGTGTTCCGGAGAAGACCGCGCTCGTCATCAACCCGACCGGCGTCATCGTCGAGCAGAAGCATCCTGTTGATCCATTCGCTCGATTGACCCAGGGCGAGGACAAGGAGGCCGAAACGCTGCTGCGCGACATCACCGACGCGATCGATGCGGGTGCCGAAGACAAGCGGGTCAAGGTACTGGTTCTCGACCTCGAAGGGCTGGCCGGCGCGCCGATGAGTATGCTCCTCGAAATCGGGCAATCCCTGGATCACTTCAAGCAGACCGGCAAGCCGGTTTATGCCTTCGGTTCCTCCTATTCACAGTCGCAATACCTGCTGGCAGCGCACGCGAGCCAGGTCTATCTCGACAAACATGCGGTACCGGCACTACCGAGCGTGTTCCTCACCGGCATCGGCGTGTATCCAACGTTCTTCAAATCAGCACTCGATCGCTTCAAGGTCAAGTTCCATATCTTCCGCGTGGGTGAATTCAAGAGTGCCGTCGAACCTTACCTGCGCGACGACATGTCCGAAGAAGCACGTGCCGAGACACGCGATTGGGTGGACTCGCTCTGGGACAGCTATGCCAGGACCGTTACGCACGAGCGCGGCATCACGGCGGAGGCATTCGATCGTTACACCAATCGCTACGATGTGCTCCTCGATGGCGCCAAGGGTGACAGCGCATCACTCGCTGTTTCCGAGGGCCTGGTCGATGAGCAGATCACCCAGGAGGTGTTCAGGGAGCGCCTTCTGGACCTCGTTGGGGAGCACGACGGGAACCCGAACGCGCTGGGCTTTCGAGAATACCTGGGCATTACTCGTCCGCCCATTCCGGTGGTGAACCCGACCTCGAAAAAGATCGCCGTCATCGTCGCCAAAGGCACCATCCTGGACGGCGAACAACCGCCAGGTGATATCGGCGCTGAATCCCTGTCGCGATTGATCGAGCAGGCACGCAAGGACAAAACCGTAAAGGGCGTCGTACTGCGCATCGACAGCCCGGGCGGCAGTGCGTCAGCGGCTGAACGTATCCGTAGCGAACTCGCCCTGTTACAGGACGACGGCAAGCCCGTCGTCGTGTCGATGAGTGGTTACGCTGCATCGGGGGGATACTGGGTATCCGCCACCGCAAACCGTATCTTCGCAGAAGAGACGACGATCACCGGTTCGATCGGTACGTTCCTGCTCTTCCCGACATTCGGCGAGGCGCTGGGCGAATTTGGCATTCACAGCGACGGTATCGGCACAACCACACTCTCGGGCAGCACGGACCCATTGCTGCCACTGAACCCGGTAATGGAACGCCTGCTACAGCAAGGCATTCGCAACACGTATGACAATTTTCTCGCAATTGTCGCCGAAGGACGCGGAATGACA
>JAGRIN010000129.1 GCA_020443245.1 Pseudomonadales bacterium | reverse complement strand
CTACGTGCTGGTGGAGATGGAACTCGGCGACGATACCTGGCATCTCGTTAAGGAGACGCCGCGGGTAATGGGATTCATCGGTGGCAAGGCCGACAGGCCGGCGCCGATTTCCGAGGCAGAAGCGAATGCGATTCTGCAGCGGGTACAGGCGGGCAGCGAGCATGTCACGCCAAAGACCGTATTCGAGCCGGGGGAACTTGTCCGGGTCGTCGACGGTCCTTTCAACGACTTCAACGGAGTCGTCGAAGAAGTGAACTACGAGAAGAATCGCCTGCAGGTTGCAGTGACGATCTTCGGACGTTCGACACCTGTCGAGCTGGATTTCGGCCAGGTCGAGAAAGGCTAGGCCGCAAACCGCTCGGCGGATCATCAACCGGCGCATGCCCGATGCCAGGGCAGGCGTTAAGGGAAGGGGACCCATAGTAGTGGCGAGTGCCACGAAACGGGGCTAGGACCCATAGGAGACAACCCATGGCAAAGAAAATCGACGCCTACATCAAGCTGCAGGTTCCTGCAGGCCAGGCAAACCCCAGTCCGCCCGTCGGACCCGCGCTGGGCCAGCGCGGCGTGAACATCATGGAATTCTGCAAGGCGTTCAATGCTGAGACGCAGGGTATGGAAGCAGGGATGCCGATTCCTGTCGTCATCACTGTTTATTCGGACAAGAGCTTCACGTTCATCAAGAAGACGCCGCCTGCTTCGATCCTGCTGAAGAAAGCCGCCGGCGTCAAAAGCGGCTCCGCCAAGCCTCACGTCGATAAAGTCGGCAAGGTAACGCGCGCGCAGCTCGAAGAGATTGCCACCATCAAGATGCCTGACCTCACGGCATCAGACATGGACGCAGCGGTCAGGACTATTGCCGGCAGTGCACGCGCCGCCGGCATCGATGTGGAGGGCGTATAAATGGGCAAGTTGTCAAAGCGAGTTCGTGCGTTCCGCGAGAAAGTCGAGCCGGGCAAGGTTTACCCGATCGAGGAAGCGGTAGCGCTGCTGAATGATCTGTCCAAGGTGAAGTTCAAGGAGTCCCTCGACGTCAGCATCAACCTGGGCGTCGATCCTCGTAAATCCGACCAGGTCGTTCGCGGTGCCACGGTGCTGCCGAACGGGACCGGCAAGGATGTTCGCGTCGCCGTGTTTGCACAGGGCGACAAAGCGGATGCCGCAAAGGAAGCCGGTGCTGACATCGTCGGCATGGATGATCTCGCTGCGTCTGTTAAGGCCGGCGATCTCAACTTCGACGTCTGTATTGCCACGCCCGACGCCATGCGCGTTGTAGGCCAGCTGGGTCAGATTCTCGGTCCGCGCGGCCTGATGCCGAACCCGCGGCTAGGTACCGTGACCCCCGATGTGGCAGAAGCAGTCAGGAATGCGAAGGCAGGCCAGGTACGCTTTCGCACCGACAAGAACGGCATTATCCATGGCGCACTCGGGCGCGTGGGTTTCGAGCCGAAAGCCATCAGGGAAAACCTCGAAGCGCTGCTTGCCGATCTGAAGAAAGCCAAGCCCGCGACAGCGAAGGGGACCTACGTCAAGAAGGTCGTGCTGTCGTCGACGATGGGTGCGGGCATCCAGATCGATCACGCTTCGCTTGAGTTTTAACCGGAGATTTCAATGACTTTGGGGTCCCTGGCATTCGCGCCAGGGCTCGTCAAAGACCGCAGGTCCGGCGGACAGGCCGCCGGGTAATTACCTTCGTAGCCTGCGCAGACGGTGAACCCGATTCGAATGTGAATCCTGTCGCCGTTAAAAGGAGCTCACCTCCCTTGCGACTTGAGGGAAGTGAGGAACGAAAGTCGACACAGGAGTAATACTTGTGCCAATAGGACTTAAAGAGAAACAGGCGATTGTTGCGGAGGTCAATGAGACCGCTGCCAGCGCACTCTCTGCCGTCCTCGCCGACTATCGCGGTGTGTCCGTTTCGGACATGACCGCGCTTCGAGCCCAGGCGAGGGCACAGAACGTGCACGTGCAGGTGATTCGTAACACCCTGGCAAAGCGCGCGTTTGAAGGCACCGATTTCGCGTGTCTCAGCGAAGTGCTGCTCGGTCCGAACATCATCGCGTTCTCCCTCGAGGACCCGGGCGCTGGCGCCAGGATCTTCAAGGATTTCGCGAAGACGAACGACAAGTTCGAGGTGAAAGCCTTGAGTGTCGGCGGCAAATTGCTGCCTGCCGACCAGATCGACCGACTTGCCAAGCTGCCGACTCGCGATGAAGCGCTCTCCATCCTCATGGCTGTCATGATGGCGCCGGCCAACAAACTGGCCCGCACCTTGAATGACATCCCGGGACGGGTGACCCGCGTTGTCGCGGCGGTTCGCGATCAAAAGCAACAAGCTGCCAACTAAACAAAGCGATTATTGGAGATAGGACTCATGTCTTTGTCAAAAGATGATGTATTGAATGCCATCGCAGAGATGACCGTCATGGAGGTTGTCGAGCTGGTGGAAGCTATGGAAGAGAAGTTTGGTGTTTCTGCTGCTGCTGCCGTCGCTGCTGCGCCGGCTGCTGCAGGTGGTGGCGATGCTGCTGCCGCTGCAGAAGAACAAACTGAATTCGACGTCATAATCACCAACGCCGGCGAAAAGAAAGTAAACGCCATCAAGGTGGTCCGTGCCGTAACCGGTCTTGGCCTCAAAGAAGCCAAGGCAGTTGTTGACGAAGCTCCTTCGACCGTGAAGGAAGGTGTCAGCAAGGACGAAGCGGAAGACATCAAGAAGCAGCTCGAAGAAGCTGGCGCGACGGTGGAGCTGAAGTAATCCAAGGTCTTGACCTGGAAACGAAAGCAAAGCGTTGGTCGGGTAGCCTGTTCGGGCTGCCCGGCCTTCGTTCGCTCCAAATTTTGTTGATCTAGCCCGGAGGCGTTAATGGCCTATTCGTACACAGAGAAGAAGCGTATTCGTAAGGACTTCGGCAAGTTGCCGCGGGTCATGGATATCCCGTACCTGCTCGCGATCCAGGTGGAGTCCTACCGGGAGTTCTTGCAGAACGATACCTCGGCCGAGGAACGCTTCGAGCGGGGCCTTCACGCCGCGTTCAAATCGGTCTTCCCGATCGTCAGTTACTCCGGCAGTGCAGCGCTCGAATACGTGAGCTACCGTCTCGGCAAGGCGCCTTTTGACGTCAAGGAGTGCCAGCTCCGCAGCGTAACTTACGCGGCGCCCCTTCGCGTTAAAGTCAGGCTGATCATTTACGACAAGGACTCCAGCAACAAGGCCATCAAGGACATCAAGGAGCAGGAAGTCTACATGGGCGAAATTCCGCTCATGACAGAGAACGGTACCTTCGTCATCAACGGTATCGAACGCGTGGTTGTCTCCCAGTTGCACCGGTCACCTGGCGTGTTCTTCGACCACGACAAAGGCAAGACGCACTCCAGCGGCAAGCTGCTTTACTCCGCGCGCGTGATCCCGATGCGCGGATCCTGGCTGGATTTCGAGTTTGACCCGAAGGATTGTGTGTTCGTCCGTATCGACCGTCGCCGCAAACTGCCGGCGACCGTGCTGCTGCGTGCGCTGGGTTACAGCGCCCAGGAGATCCTCGGACATTTCTTCGACAACGACACCTTCCATGTGACCGACGAGGGTTACAAGCTGGAACTCATCGCCGGTCGCCTGCGCGGCGAAACGGCGCGGTTCAACATCACCGACAAGAAAGGTGAACTGATCGTCGCCGAAGGCACCCGCATCACTGCCCGTCACATCCGCGAGATGGAAAAGGCGAGCCTCGAGGCGCTCGACGTTCCGGTCGACTACGTCAGTGGCCACGTACTTGCTGAAGATCTGATCGACGAGAGCACCGGCGAGATCGTCGTGCCCTGCAACACCGTATTGAACGACGAAACCCTCACGAAGATTCGTGAGCTGGGCAAAGACAAGTTCACGACCATCTACACGAACGATCTCGATTGCGGTCCGTTCATCTCCGACACGCTCAACATCGACCCGACCTCGAATCGTCTCGAAGCGCTTGTCGAGATTTACCGCATGATGCGCCCTGGTGAACCGCCGACCAAAGAAGCGGCTGAAAACCTGTTCACCAACCTGTTCTTTGCGCCTGAGCGTTACGACCTGACTGCGGTCGGTCGCATGAAGTTCAATCGTCGCCTCGGCCGTGAAGAAGAAACCGGCGATGGCATCCTGTCTAACGACGACATTGTTGATGTGGTCAAGTGCCTCATCAATATCCGTAACGGCAAGGACACGGTTGACGACATCGACCACCTTGGCAACCGTCGTGTTCGCAGCGTCGGCGAGATGGCCGAAAACGCGTTCCGTCTTGGCCTGATCCGGGTCGAGCGCGCCGTGAAAGAGCGTCTCTCGCTGGCCGAGTCCGAAGGCCTCATGCCGCAAGACCTGATCAATGCGAAACCCGTTGCTGCGGCGGTCAAGGAATACTTCGGTTCCGCACAGCTCTCGCAATTCATGGACCAGAACAACCCGCTGTCCGAGGTGACCCACAAGCGGCGCGTATCGGCGCTTGGCCCAGGCGGCCTGACGCGGGAACGTGCAGGATTTGAGGTGCGCGACGTGCACCCCACGCACTATGGTCGCGTCTGCCCGATCGAAACGCCGGAAGGCCCGAACATCGGCCTGATCAACTCGCTTGCGACGTATGCACGGACCAACGAGTACGGCTTTCTCGAAAGTCCCTATCGCCGGGTCGTTGACGGCCAGGTGACGGACCAGATCGAGTACCTGTCTGCCATCATCGAAAGCGACTATGTCGTTGCCCAGGCCAGTGTGCCGGTGGACGAGAAAGGTTTCATCATTGACGACCTCGTCGATGTGCGCCACCAGGGTGAATTCACCAAGTCGCCCCGTGAGTCGGTGAACTTCATGGACGTTTCGCCGCAGCAGGTCGTGTCGGTTGCCGCGTCGCTGATCCCGTTCCTCGAGCACGATGACGCGAACCGCGCACTCATGGGTTCGAACATGCAGCGCCAGGCCGTCCCGACCCTTCGTGCCGAGAAGCCGTTGGTGGGTACCGGAATGGAAGGCATTGTGGCCCGTGACTCCGGCGTCTGCGTCGTTGCGCGCCGCGGCGGCGTTGTGGAGACGGTTGATGCCGCGCGTATCGTAATCCGCGTGAACGACGCGGAAACCGAGACTGGCGAAGCGGGTGTCGACATCTACAAGCTGACGAAGTACACGCGTTCCAACCAGAACACCTGTATCAACCAGAAGCCGCTGGTGCGCCAGGGCGATGTGATTGCCCGTGGCGACATCCTGGCTGACGGCCCGTCGATCGATATGGGCGAACTCGCCCTGGGCCAGAACTGCCGCATCGCGTTCATGACGTGGAACGGCTACAACTTCGAGGATTCTATCCTTATCTCCGAGCGGGTCGTGACCGAAGATCGTTTCACCACGATTCATATCCAGGAGCTGACCTGTATCGCTCGCGATACCAAGCTCGGTAGCGAGGAGATCACCTGCGATATCCCGAACGTGGGCGAGGGTGCGCTGTCCAAGCTGGATGAGTCCGGTATCGTCTATATCGGTGCCGAAGTGGAAGCCGGCGACATTCTCGTGGGCAAGGTGACGCCGAAGGGCGAAACCCAGCTTACCCCGGAAGAAAAGCTGCTCCGTGCGATCTTCGGTGAGAAGGCGTCCGACGTGAAGGATACATCCCTGCGCGTGCCGTCGAGCTACAACGGTACCGTGATCGACGTACGCGTCTTCACCCGTGACGGCATCGACAAGGACCAGCGTGCACTCGAAATCGAGCGCATGGAACTCGAAGACGTTCGCAGGAACATCGAGGAAGAATATCGCATCATCGAAACGGCCACGTTTGAACGTCTCGCCGACTCGCTCGTCGGCAGCGCGGTCGTTGCCGGGCCCAAGTTGAAGAAAGGCGACAAGGTGACGCGCGAATACCTGGCCGAACTGCCCAACGACGACTGGTTCAAGCTCCGTATGGAAGCCGACGACCTGAATGAGCGTCTCGAAGCGGCGGACCAGCGCCTCAAGGAGCGTCGTGCGGACCTCGACGAGCAGTTCGACGAGTCCAAGCGCAAGCTGCAATCCGGAGACGACCTCGCACCGGGAGTGCTCAAGATCGTCAAGGTCTACCTCGCGATCAAGCGTCGGATCCAGCCCGGTGACAAGATGGCTGGTCGCCATGGTAACAAGGGCGTCATTTCGGTGATCAAGCCGGTTGAGGATATGCCGTTCGACGAGAACGGTGAGCCGATCGACATCGTGCTCAACCCGCTCGGCGTACCGAAACGCATGAACGTTGGCCAGATTCTCGAGACCCACCTGGGTTGGGCGGCGCATGGTCTCGGCCAGAAGATCGGCGAGATGCTGGATGCCAAGCGCAAGGTCGAAGAAGTCCGGTCGTTCCTCGAGAAGGTCTACAACCAGAGTGGACGTAAGGAAGACCTGGACTCACTGACCGACGGCGAGATCCTCGAGATGGCCCACAACCTGCGCGGTGGTGTGCCGATGGCGACCAGCGTGTTCGACGGTGCGAACGAGAGCGAGATCAAGGAAATGCTCGACCTCGCCGGCTTGCCGCGCGATGGCCAGACAAACCTGTTCGACGGGACGACCGGCGAGAAATTTGATCGTCCGGTGACAGTCGGTTATATGTACATGTTGAAGCTGAATCACCTGGTGGATGACAAGATGCACGCTCGTTCAACGGGATCCTACAGCCTCGTGACCCAGCAGCCCCTGGGCGGCAAGGCGCAGTTCGGCGGCCAGCGCTTCGGTGAGATGGAGGTTTGGGCGCTGGAAGCGTATGGCGCCGCCTACACGCTGCAGGAGATGCTGACCGTGAAGTCGGACGACGTCCACGGCCGTACCCGCATGTACAAGAACATTGTCGATGGAGACCATCGAATGGAGCCTGGCATGCCAGAGTCCTTCAACGTCCTCGTCAAGGAAATCCGATCGCTCGGTATCGATATCGAACTGGAGAATGATTAGCGGCCTTCACGCAGCTGAAGCTGCGGCGTGAAGAACAGGACGAGACAGACGCATTAACGAAATTCGGGCGCTGAGCCCGATGGAGGAAAGACTTGAAAGATCTTCTTAACATTTTGAAGGCGCAAGGACAGGCTGAAGAATTCGATTCGCTGCGAATTGGTCTCGCGTCTCCTGAGATGATTCGATCGTGGTCTTACGGAGAAGTCAAAAAGCCGGAAACCATCAACTATCGGACGTTCAAGCCGGAACGCGATGGTCTCTTCTGCGCAAAAATTTTCGGTCCGACCAAGGACTATGAATGCCTGTGCGGCAAGTACAAGCGGCTCAAGCATCGCGGGGTGATCTGCGAGAAGTGCGGCGTCGAAGTCGCGCTTGCCAAGGTTCGTCGCGAGCGCATGGGACACATCGAACTCGCGAGCCCGGTCGCGCACATCTGGTTTTTGAAGTCCCTGCCGTCGCGCATCGGTCTTCTGATGGACATGACGCTGCGTGACATCGAGCGCGTACTGTACTTCGAATCGTTTGTCGTGACCGATCCCGGGCTGACCACGCTCGAGAAGCGGCAGCTGCTGACCGACGAGCAGTACTATGAAGCGCTCGAGGAGTTTGGCGACGAGTTCGAGGCGAAGATGGGTGCCGAGGCGATCCAGGACCTGATGAAGGACATGGACCTCGACGACGAGATCTCGACCATTCGTGAAGAACTGCCCCAGACGAATTCGGATACGAAGATCAAGAAGCTGACCAAGCGCCTGAAGCTCATGGAGGCGTTCCAGCAATCCGGCAACAAGCCGGAATGGATGATCCTCAACGTATTGCCCGTGCTGCCGCCGGACCTGCGTCCGCTGGTCCCGCTCGAAGGCGGCCGCTTCGCGACATCCGACTTGAACGACCTGTACCGTCGGGTCATCAACAGGAACAACCGCCTGAAGCGACTGCTGGATCTTGCCGCGCCCGACATCATCGTGCGCAACGAGAAGCGGATGCTCCAGGAAGCCGTGGACGCGCTGCTCGACAACGGTCGTCGCGGTCGCGCCATTACCGGCACCAACAAGCGCCCGCTCAAGTC
>JAGRIN010000012.1 GCA_020443245.1 Pseudomonadales bacterium | reverse complement strand
AAAGGGTGCAAAGTGTTCCCCATAGGCGCTTCGCGGAAGGTCGATCCATTCACCATCCACACGTGGCAGCGTCTGCACGTGCATGTTGCGCTCGGCATCGAAGCTAACCGCAACGCGAACCTTGCCGGTCGAATCAGTCAGGAAGCCACCGCTACCATACTTCGATGATATCGATTGAGACCTTTCCTGACCGCTGTAGACATCCAGCAACTCAACACGTGCAGGGCGGTCGTGCCTTTCCGACCATTCAGTTTTGGAGATCAGCACATGTCGGTCGTCATCCGGCAGCGGGTCTATGATCTTCGCCGACGCGTAGTCGGCATCTTTTGTTTGGAGATGTGTACCCGTCTGCGACTCGCCGGACCGAAAGCCGAACAGCATTTCGCTGCGCGTACCGTCTATGTCGGTAGCGAATAATTCTCCGTAGAAGATGGGCTGTGCCTTTGCGAAGTCGGGCTCGACCACCTCGCCGACAATGCGCTCCTCGTTCGCCCATTCGAACTCCCCGACCTCCACCCTGCCGCCAATTCCGAATCCACCAACCGGCTTCAGCGTTTCCCGATCATAGAACTGCAGTACCTGCTGCTCTCCATCGAACACCTTGATACCGAGATATTTGCCGTGGGGAGAGATCTTGACGCCACTGAGCTGCGGCGTGGCGATAAGCTGTTCGATGGTCGGTTTGGCCCACGCGTAGTTGAGACAAAGACTACCTATACACAGGATGGCAGCGACAATCACAGACTGCTTTTTCATTCGGGCTCCTTCCCCATTACTTCTGACAGGCGCGCATGCCTCGCCTGCCAACAATGTGCAGGCAGGCAGCATTTGCGGACAATCTAGCCGAAATATCTATCGCTTGCGATCTGCTCGAAATTTGAGCACGCGCGCCCTAAGGCGTATAGCTGGGGCCGGCACCCGGCCCGAGCTGAGTCTGCACAACCTTCCAGGCATCTTCCAGGAAGTCGACGAGCAAGGGACGCGTATCCCGCGGGTCGATGATGTCCTCAACACCGAAGGCGTGAGCATTGCGGAACGGAGAGGAGATCGAATGCAACATGGCCTCGATCTCTGCACGCTTGGCGTCAGGGTCCGGCGCGTTCTCGATGTCGCGCTTGTAGGCGATCGCGGTTCCTCCTTCGATATGCATTGAACCGCCATGCGTCGAAGGCCACGCGTAACGTCGATACATCCCTGAATTGCGACGATGCAGTCCGCCCGCCACACCATAAAGCTGGCGCATGATGAAGCAGATGTATGGTGTCTTTGTTCTCGCGAGTCGCGTGACTATGCGCGCACCGGCGCGAACAATGCCCTGTTGTTCCTGCAGGGGACCTACGGAAAAGCCCGGTTCATCCGCAAAATAGACGAGGGGAAGGTGGAACGTCTCGGCGAGTTCGATCAGGCGAATGGTCTTCTCGCCAGCGGCAACATCCATCGAACCACCGTTGAATTTGGGCTGGTTCGCCATGACTGCAACCGGAATGCCGTTCACACGCGCGAGACCCGTGACGCGAGAGCGACCGTAAAACGGCATGATTTCGAAGAAGCTGTCTTTGTCCAGCACCGCAGCGAGGACCTTCTTCGGGTCGTAGATCTTGCGTCGATCCTTCGGCACGATCGAAAGAAGCGACTCGTCGCGTCGCGCCGGATCATCCGTCGACTCGATGCGGGGCGGGGCGTCCCACACACTCGACGGCATGTAGGAGAGAAAGCGGCGAACCTGCGCAATGGCGTCCGCCTCGGTATCGGCGAGATTCATGATGACGCCGTTCTTCACTTGCGTACGCTCGTCGCCCAGTTCTTCCTTGGTAATTTCCTTGCCGGTCGCTTGCTCCACGACCTTGGGCCCGGCGACAAAGACCTGTGACGTGCCTTTAACCATGACGTTGAAGTGCGCAAGGCAAGCGTGCACCGCCGGCAGGCCCGCAACGGAACCGAGCACGGCAGCCGCGACCGGGACGTATTGCAGGATCTCCGCCGAAAGGTAGGTGCCGGAATCCCCCGGCAGGTAAGTGCGACCGATCTGCTCGAAAGTCCGGACGCTGCCCCCGGTGGCATCGAGCAGGCGCACGTAAGGGATCCGGGTTTCCAGTGCCAGTTTCTCAGAGAAGCCGCGCTTGTCCGCGATTGCCGCGTCGGAGGCGCCTCCGCGAATTGTGAAGTCGCCACCGGAGAACGCAACCTTGCGCCCTTCCACGCGGCAAGTGCCGATGACGGTGTTTGCGGGCTTTAACTGCGTAACGTGATCGCCTTCCCATGTCGCCGTGCCTGACAACACGCCGATCTCCTGGAATGTGCCCGGGTCCTCGAGAAGATCGATGCGCTCACGGACCGTCAACTTGCCGCGACCATGCTGGAAGGCGATGCCTTCCTCGCCTCCCATCTGTCTTGCCAATTCGCGCTGGTGCGCCAACTCTTCGACATCGGATTCCCAACTCATACGCGCTCTCCCTCATGACATTGCCCTGCACTTTACCATGCGACGTTTCGCGCGAAATCCGGCTGGGCTACACTTGGGGCCCGCTGCACGGCGTACCGATCGAAACAAGAGGGAGACATGAACGCAACAGGCATTACACGCGCACAGGCCATCGCTGAACTCACGGCGCCCGGCCAACCCTACGAACTCGTACCGGGCACCGTTTTCGGGCGTCCATGCAAGATCTTCGTCAATGCGCCGCCAACCCTCAGGGAACTGTTCGAGGCGGCTGCCTCCGATGAGACCTTCATTGTCTACGACGACGAGCGCCTGACGTTTCGTGAGGCATGGGAGAAGTCCGGGCAAGTCGCTGAACTGCTCGTCAACCGCTACGGCATCGGCAAGGGTGATCGCGTCGCAATCTCGATGCGAAACTATCCGGAATGGATATTGGCGTTCATGGCCACTACCTCGATGGGTGCCATCGCCGTGGCCATGAATGCACTGTGGACGCCGGAAGAGATGGCGTACGGGCTCAAGGATTGCGGCGCGAAGGTGCTGTTCGCGGACCAGGAACGAATCGATCGCTTCAACCAGGTGAAGGACGAAGTCGACATTGACGTCATCGCGGTCAGGCCTTCGGGCGGCGCCAGCGAGTATCCGCTGCTCGCGGACTTGCTCGCCGACATCGGCTCGCCTGCGATGCCGTCGCTCTCGCCGGAACCGGAAGACATCGCGACGCTGCTCTATACCTCCGGTTCGACGGGGCATCCCAAAGGCGTTGCGTCCTGTCATCGCAACATTATCCATGCCTTGCTGTCATGGGAACTGGACGCCCAGGCGGGCCTGCGCGTACTCGGCGCCACGCCACCAGCACCGGAACACCAGCCGGCGACCCTGCTGGCCGTGCCGCTGTTCCACGCAACCGGTTCCCATGCGGTCTATCTCTCCTGCTATCGTGCACAGCGCAAACTCGTGTCGATGTACAAGTGGGACCCGTCGACCGCCGCCGAACTGATCGAAAAGGAGCGCATTGCCTCGGTGATCGCACCGGCAGCCATGACCGGCGATCTTGTACAGGAAGCGCGGCGCACGAATCGCGACCTGTCTTCGCTTGTGAGTGTCGGCGGCGGCGGTGCGCCGCGCGCGCCGGAACAGGTCAAGAACATCGCGCAGTCTTTTGCGCGCGCACTGCCCGGCACCGGTTGGGGCATGACGGAAACCAACGCGATCGGTGCCGGCATCGCCGGGCAGGACTACCTGGCCCGACCGGCCAGTTCGGGAAGGTGTTCCGCCGTTCTGGAACTACGCGTCGTGAACGAGAAAGGCGACGTATTGCCGGCCGGCGAACGCGGCGAATTGCAGGTTCGAGGTACCAGCGTGTTCCGTGGCTACTGGAATCGCCCCGACGCGGACGCCGAAACGTTCGTCGATGGCGGCTGGATGCGGACCGGAGATGTCGCTTACCTGGACGACGAGGGCTACCTGTTCATCGTCGATCGCATCAAGGACCTGGTAATCCGCGGCGGCGAAAACATTGGCTGTGGGGAAGTCGAGGCGGCACTCGCCACGCATCCGGATGTCCTCGAGGCGTCTGTCTATGCCGTGCCGGACGAACGGTTGGGTGAAGAAGTGGGGGCGACGATCTACTCGAACGTGGATATCGATCTCGACGCGCTGCGCGGCTACCTCGCCCAGCACCTCGCGAAGTTCATGATTCCACGTTACATCATTACACAGAAGGAACCCTTGCCGCGTACCGCCTCCGGAAAGATCCTGAAGCGCTCGTTGCGCGATGAAGCGATCACCCGCTGGTCGTAATCGGCAATACCGGCATCGCTTGTGGCAGATGAAATATTCGAAACGGCTGTCACGGTAGAGACGGCGCGTCAGCTGCTCGACACGCAGTTTCCTGAATATCGGGATCGATCGCTCACAGCGGTCACCTCGTTCGGCACATCGAATACGATGATCCGGCTGGGCAACGACCTGGTGCTGCGGTTTCCCCGCCGAAAGAGTGCTGCCGAGGCGACCGGAAAGGAATGGACGTGGTTACCGAGGCTCGCACCTTCCATCACCCTGGAAATCTCGAAGCCGATTGCACGCGGCGAACCTGGACCCGAATTTCCCTGGCACTGGGCCATCTATCACTGGATCGAAGGGCGCGACCTGTTCGAGACGCGCGATGCCGATCTCACCCGGATCGCAATCGATCTGGGTACATTCGTCAACGAACTGCATGCGCAGGATCCAGGTGACGGCCCGAAGCCCGGTCGACACAACAGCTACCGTGGTGTACCGCTCTCACAACTGGATGAAGCGGTTCGCCGCGCGATCGGCGAAGCGGGGAACCGCGTCGACGGCGACCGACTCGGCGCCATCTGGGACAGCGCGCTGCTGGCGCGCCCGGCACCGGATGCGCGATGGATACACGGCGACCTCATGCCGACCAACCTGATCGCAGCGGATGGCGCCCTGACCGCCATCATCGACTGGGGCCAGCTTGGCGTGGGCGACCCAGCCGCTGACTACCTGCCTTCCTGGCATGTGCTGACGAGGGAATCCAGAAGGGTATTCCGTGACGTCATCGGTATCGACGACGACGCCTGGCAGCGTTCGCGCGGCTGGTCACTTTTCCAGGCTATATTGGCATTGCCTTACTACTGGGAGTCGAACGCCGCGATGGTCGATATGGCTCAACGCGCCATCACTCAACTGTTAGCGGACGAGTAGGACGAGTAGGACGAGAGGAACTTATGCAGGAACTGACAAGATACGCAATCGTCGGTACCGGTGGGCGGTACGCCATGTACCTGCGCGCCATCGCTCGGGATTTCAACAACCGGGGGCGCGTGGTCGGCCTTTGCGATATCAATCCGCATCGGGTCAAGCTGGCCAGCGAATACCACGAGAAGCTGGGGGGCGCCGCGCTGCCGACATACGGCGCCGATACCTTCGACGCGATGATCGCTGAAACAAAGCCCGACGTCGTCATCGTCACCAGCGTAGACCGGACACATGACCGATACATCATCCGTGCCATGGAGCTGGGCTGCGACGTGATCAGCGAAAAGCCGATGACGACGGACGCCGACAAGTGCCAGTCCATCATCGATGCGATGGCGACCACGGGTCGCAAGTTGCGGGTCACGTTCAACTATCGTTATGCGCCGCGCAACTCGAAAGTGAAAGAGCTTCTGATGCAGCGTGTGGTGGGCAACATCAAGTCTGTCCACTTCGAGTGGCTGCTGGATACCCGACACGGCGCCGACTATTTTCGTCGCTGGCATCGTGACAAGCGCAACTCCGGCGGACTCCTGGTCCACAAGGCCACCCACCACTTTGACCTGGTGAACTGGTGGCTGGCGAGCCATCCGAGGACCGTGTTCGCCATGGGAGATCTCGTCTTCTACGGTCGTGACAACGCCGAGTCACGCGGTGTCACAGATTTCTACCAGCGCGGCACCGATGATCCGATCGCGGCCGGGGATCCCTTCGCCCTGGATCTCAGGAAGGACAAGCTGCTGAAGCGTATCTACTTCGACGGCGAACACGCCGACGGCTACCGTCGCGACCAGAGCGTCTTCAGTGACGGCATATCGATCGAAGACGATATGTCGGTGCTCGTGCGCTACGAGAACCGCGTCACCATGACCTATCACCTGACGGCCTATTCGCCGTGGGAGGGCTATCGCGTGGCGTTTAACGGCGATGCCGGACGACTCGAATACGAGGTTCACGAAAACAGCTACATCTCAGGCGCCGAAGACGATGCCAATCGCGCCGATGCGGGAGACATCGAAATCCATGAGCCGGCGCGGATTATGGTGAGACCCCACTGGCGCGCGCCGTACGAGGTGACGCTCGACAACCTCGATGAGACTGGTCATGGCGGCGGCGACGCGAGGCTGTTGCAGGACCTGTTCGATCCGGGGGAAGACGATCCGTTAGGCCGCGCCGCGAATCATATCGATGGTGCGAGATCGATCCTGACGGGCATCGCAGCGAACCGGAGCATCCAGACGGGCCTGCCGGTGGATGTCCGGTCGCTGGTACGTTTCAATTGATCAACTGGCGCCTAGCCGACCCGGTGCAGGGCACAGATCTTGTTGCCGCTCGGATCACGCAGGTAGGCGAGATACAGGCCGCTACCGGCACGCTCACCGGGCGGGTCTTCGCAGGCCGTGCCGCCGTTGGCGACGCCGGCGGCATGCCAGGCATCAGCCGCTTCAGGGCTCGCCGCGGCGAAGCCGATGGTGCCCCCGTTCGCGTGTGTCGCCGGCTTCCCGTCGATGGGCGGGGTGATCGCGAACACACCGGCGCTCGTCATATAAAAGCAGCGGCCTTTATCGTCCATCGTACCGGGCTTGTGGCCCAGTGCTCCCAGGACGGCATCGTAGAACTTCTTCGACGCTTCGACGTCGTTGGCACCGATCATGATGTGACTGAACAAGGTGAACTCTCCTTACAACGGGGAAAAGGCAACACTACCGCGAATCGAACGGTGGTGTGAAGCGAATGTTCTGCCTCTCGAGCCCGTCGACCACAACCGCAAGCCCGCCACTCTTGATCATCCATTCCAGACGATGGTCGCGGTACTCACGCTTGAAGAGTCCCTGGTCGAGCGCCGCCTTCACAGCGTCCATGCCTGCCGCATTGCCACCCATGGACATTTGTGCCGCGGCCGCCGTGACTTGCGCCACACTCGGGCGCGCGTTGGCGCGTTCAGACCATGCTGCGAGTTTGCTTCCGGTCGGGGGCACGAGACCAAAACCTGCCGAACCATTGATGTAGGCAATGACCGACAGGTCCCCCCACCCGAACGTCTCGCCGTTGAACCAGGTGCGGTCGCCGAGTTCTGCCTCCAGCCATCGATGGAACGCCGAGACCTGTTCGGCGGCAGCGTCATTCAGCGCGCCAGCCAGCTTGTCTCCGCCTCGACCGAAATACGCGACCTCGGCGAGTCCCCAGTTGATCGGTTCATAGTGCGTATCCATGACCTCCTCGATCATCCGCACCCGTGCGCGCTCGGCCGGGGTCGCGGGTAACATGGGCGGGCTCGGATATTTGTCTTCGAGGTACTCAAGGATGATCGTCGAGTCGAACACGGCGACATCGCCATCGACGAGCGTCGGGACTTCCTGCCTTGGATTGACACGGGCGAACTCATCGTCGGTTTGCCCCGAGCCGATCGCTGTCGGCAAGAGCGCCTCGAACGGAATCTCCTTCTCGATCAGGGAGATCTTCACCTTCTGGGCGTAGGGTGAAAGGGGATGGTCATAGACCTTCAGCATCGTGCAGCTCCAGGCGGGTTTGATCATCGATGCTACAGGCACGAGCCTTCGACGTCATGACTATCGCGTGTCACAGGGTAAGGAGAAGTGCAGGGTGATGGACCCCGTCCAATTCGACGAAGGGCAAACGTTTCGAGAACAGCGGGGGCTCGACCTACCGCCCCATGCTTGCCGAGCTGGCCGGTTGCGGATACCTCGCCGGCTGGTTCAGCCTCGTGACAGGGCCTGTCGTGGCCCCGCTGCTCGCGGCCGCCACCTCCACCGCCACCATCCTGGTTTGCGCGCAGGTCACGGCAACGGTGATTGCGCGCCGCCGCGAATGGGCGCTGTAAGCGCCACAGCAGGTTAACGCTTGAAGAGGTTCAGTATGATCGTCAGCAGGATGCTGATGATGATCATCGATGTAATGGGAATAAAGACCCTGCTTTTTTCTCCCTGGATCCGCAGGTCGCCGGGCAACCGGCCGAACCACGACAGGATGCCGGGAAAGAAGTGAAGCATCGCGCCGATCACCATCAGGATGGCGCCGGCAATAAGGAACCACTTGGCCATCAGATCCTCCTCATCGCGAGGGGCCCGCAGGTTCTGCGCAGTGCCAACAGATCTCGAAAGATGGCGGGTTCGACTCCTGACAATGATCACATATCCAAGGGGCGCGATCGTCCGGGGCCATGACATCCCGGATGAGCGCCGCAGCTCGATCTGCGTCCGCGTCGTTGACGATCCAGACCTCGAGCCACGCCTCGCCTGGCGGCAGTTCGCCTGCGCCACCCATGAGGTCTTCATTGCGGTAGACGACCTCGATACCGTCCCTTTCGAGGAGGTTGTAGATATTCCCTACGATCAAGGAATTGGGATCACTGAACACACGTTGCATACGTTCTCCTACGCCTTCCGCGCGAGCGGCAACGTCATGAGAAAGAACACGGCGCTCGAAGCGACGACCATCGGTCCGGCGGGATATCCCAGGGCGAAGTGCAAGAGGATGCCGACAATCGCGGCAACGACCCCGACAGCCGTTGCACCCCACGCATACTGATGGAGATTCCTCCCGACGTTTCTCGCGGCTGCCGGTGGGATCGCAACCAGTGCGGCTGTCAGCAGGCCGCCGACCATTTTGACACCCAGCGCGACGACAATCGCGATTAACATCAGGTAGATGAAGTTGTAGCGGCGCACAGCGATGCCTTCCGACAACGCCAGGTCTTCCGATATGTTGATGAGGACAAGTTTCGGATAACACCAGCGCACGACGACAACAACGCCAATACAGACCAGCACAGACACGATGCCGTCACGAATCGAAGTGCGCGCTATGTCACCCACCAGTGCGGTCTCTGCCTGTTCCATCGGCAGGAAGAGAAAGGCAATCGCAACACCGGTCGCGAACACGAGCGCTGTCAACGATTCCATCGGCAGGCGCGTGCGCGCTTCCAGTGCCCAGATCACGAGCACCCCGAGCACCACGAACGGAAACGCAGCCAGTGACATGTCGAAACCGAACGTCAGTGCGAGCGCGACACCCGGCAGTGTCAGGTGACCGAGGGGTCCGGCAACCAGCGCCATGCGACGCCCAAGCATCAGGGAACCAAGATAGGCTGCCGCGCCGCCAATGAAGGCGCCCGACGCGAGGATCACTACACTCGCCAGTACCGATCGATCATCCATCGCCATGCTCATGATGGTAGTACTTCACTTCAGTGCCATAAATCTCGCGCAGTCGTTCCGGCGTCAGGATGTCGATTGGCGGTCCCTCGCAGACGAGCCGTCTGTTGAGGCAAAGAACGCGGGTCGACAACTGGTGCACCACCGCAAGATCGTGCGTCACGAGAAGCATCGCAAGGTGCCTTTCTCGCTGGACCCGACTGAGCAGGCCGTAGATCGTCTCCTCACCAGTAACGTCCACGCCGGTCGTCGGCTCATCAAAGAGCAGGACGGCCGGTTCGCTGCAGAGCGCCCAGGCAATCAACACCCGCTGAAATTGACCCGATGACAATTCCCCCATTCGCTTGTTGGAGAATCCGGCCGGCAGCCCGACCTCCGCAAGGACGACTTCCATTTCATCGAGTGCCGTGGACTTGAGTGCGAAGAAGTCCGCCACCGTGACCGGCAGGTCTTTGATATAAGGCAGGCGTTGAGGTACGTAGCCGAACCGCACGCCCGGCGCCCAGCTTACCTTCCCGGAATATGGCAACGCACCGAGCAGGGCGCGGAGCAACACGGTTTTGCCCGCGCCGTTCGGCCCAAGGATCGTGACCGCTTCGTCGCTCGCCAGCGAAAAGCTGACGTCTTCGAGTAGCGTCACGCCGTCGAGGGAGACGCAGAGGTTTGCAACCTCCAGAATCGCGTCATTCGACATCATGCCTGACCACAACCAGCGTATGCATTGCTACAGCGTAGCGTCTTTGGTGACGCCCGTCATGGCATGGCTTGTCGTCGAGGAGCAATCAGCCAGATGTGCTCGAGCGAGTCGGTAGATCGTCAGTCCGACTGCCCAGCTGCTCTCCAAAGTATTCAATCAGTTCGACGATGTGTCCGTCGGGATCCTGGAAGCACACGACGCCCTGAACACCAATAACCGGGTCCGGGTCACGAAGCGGCGCCGTCGAGACGAGGCCCCGCCCGATGAGGTCGTTATATGCTTCCTGGATGTTCTCGACACGCAAGGCCATGATTCGCGGAATACGGGATTCAAGGTCACGACCGTCGTTTTCATTCTGCCAGCGGGGCGCTATCCATTCGATCAGGTCGATCCGCGTCTGGACCGTGGAGCCATGTGGCAGTACGAGCTGCACCGCCCTGCCTTGCGCTCCGGGCTTCATGGCGAAATTGGTGCCGACGAAATCAGGCCAGACCACATCCCGGTTGTCCTTGATCACCTCAAAACCGAAATTCGCGTAGAAATCTGTCGATCTTTCCACATTCGTGCACGGCAGCACGAAGTGAAAGATCGATCTTGCCTGCCAGGCCATGTCAGTCTCCCATCCTGTAGGCAACGGTGAGGCCAACGGTCCTGGGCGGATAGTAACTCTCAAACGTGTTGTTACCTGTCGACAGACCATCCGAGACGGTGATACTTCGAAGGTGGTCGCCATCCGAGACATTCTTGACGAAGGCATCTACCTTCCAGGCATCGTTCGCACTGAACCACGAGATGCCGAGATCGGTCACGCCAAAGCTGTCTGCCCTGTGTCGCGGAATGTTTTGCACACGATAGTACACGGCATCCTGCCAGTAGTAGTCACCACGTGCCTGCAGCGAGCCGGCGCTGCCGAGCGGCCACTCGTACTGGAGTGAGAGATTGACCGTGTTCTTCGGCGCCCTGTTGAGTCGAGTTCCGCTCAGGTCAATCGTCGGAGAGAACTGGTATCGATCGAATGTCGCATCGAGCCAGGTAAAGTTGAGCCCGACAGTCAGGTTGTCGATGGGCAGGAACACACTCTCAACCTCAATGCCCTGGATTGTCGCCTCCGCCGCATTATCGGTCGTAAACGACGTGAACTGCAGGAAGTTGACCTGAAGATCCTTGTAATCGTTGGTGAAGGCAGCAACGTTGACCTGGGCACGTTGATCCCAGAAGCGAGTCTTGAGGCCCAATTCGATCGAATTGACCTTCTCAGGATCAAATGCGTCGAACTGGCCGACGGAGTAACCACCGCCTTTGTAACCACGCGAGAGTGACAGGTAGGCCATGGTGTCGTCATTGACGAACCAGTCAACGCCAAGCTTGCCAGTTACCTCCTTCCACTCGTTGTTCATCTGGCCCGAAAGATCGACCGCAAACTGGGGAATCTGCTGGAACTCATCGATTCCTTTCTCGTCCCGGGTCCACCTGAGACCAGCGACCACCCTGATGGGTGTTCCGCTATCGGAAAAGTCATACGACGCCTGGCCGAAGACTGCTTGCGACTTCGTCTTGATCCGTCCGCCATTGTGGAAGGTAAAGCCCGCGATAGAAGAATCCTCGAAGAGATAATCCGTCGTCAGGTCCTCGTCGAAGTAAAACACACCGATGATCCACTCGAGCGGCGACTCGCCATTCGACACCAGCTGGAATTCCTGCGTGAACTGATCGGTATCCATGTCCCAATCCTGGTACTGGACTGGATTACTGGACATATCGATATCAGAAGTCTGGAACCACTTGTTCTTGATCGATCCGGTTATCGATACCAGCGAGAAGCCGTCGAAGTCGAGCTTCAGTCTTGCAGACAGGAAGTCGTTGGTGAGATCGAGCTTCTCCGGATGATCCTTGGCAACAACACGTGGGTCGCTCGGATTGGGAATCGCGCCGTCATAGACGTTCAGGATGAAGCCCGGTGCCAACTCGACCGGCGCGAACGGCTCACGACGTCGCTGCGACTGACGGCCCTTGTTGTCAAAGCGCTGCGCTGTCAGAACGAGTTCACCTCGGTCCCCGATTGCAAACTTGAGCTTGCCACGTACAGACGTATGATCGATCACATCACCGTTCGGTCCGACCAGGTTCTCCTGGAAGCCGTCATTGCTGTCTGTGAGAACCGCCAGCCTTGCTGATACCGTCTCTGAGCCACCGCCGAGCGCAACGCGGACGCGCTTTCGACCATAGTCGCCGACCAGTACATCGCCGTTTGCTTCAAAGCCCGGCTCGGGGTCTCGCGTAATCACGTTGATCGACCCGCCCGTCGTGTTGCGACCGTAGAGCGTACCCTGCGGCCCCCTCAATACTTCAATGCGCTCCATGTCCCAGAAGTTGCCCGGCATTGAAGACGGTTGTCCCACGTAGACGCCGTCGACATGATAGGCAACGCCAGGATCGAACCCGGCGACCAGTTGGTCTGAACCGATGCCCCGAATATACGCGTAGGTAACGGGCGACTGGGAGTTGTGGCTGATTACCAGGTTGGGAGCAGAGAACTGGAGATCCTCGACTGTCTCGATGCCGCGGCGGTCGAGCGCAGCTTCGTCATACGCAGTGATCGCGATGGGCGTCTCCTGCACAGTCGATACCCGCTTCTCAGCGGTGACAACCACCTCCTCAATCGTAGAATCGGCGGCAGAGACCGCGTGAGAAAAGGCAAAAGTGCAGGCGAGCACGCCGGCACGACGCAAGATATGACCCATGTTTGTCCCCCTTTACAAAACAGGCGTTATATAACATACGTTATATTAACAACCCGCCGCAAGGGATAAATTTCAGGAGTTGTACAAACGGCCCAGGTAGACGTCCAGGGCACCAGTGATCTGGCTGCTCGAGCGACGGCCGTTCGACATCAGGTACTGGACACCAAGACCATCGACAAAGGCCACAAGACTGCGAGCCTCTTCCGGTACTGAAAGATCGCCTCGCAGTTCGCCGAGTTCAACCGATTCGTTCAGGATCTCGGTGATTCGGCCAATCCACTCCCGATAACGCAGACGCTCTTCCTTACGCATCGCTACGCTGACCTCGGAGTGATACCACAGTGCCAACCAGATACGCCAACTCGCCCCCTTGATCTTGTCGACAGGTAAGGCTTCGAGAAGTACCGAACGCAAGGCGTCCCGACCACGCGCCGTGCGTCTTGCATCCTGCATCCGTGCCCGGACAGCACGGCCGTTCTCCGCAAGGACATATCGGATGAGTTCATCCTTGTCCTTGAAGTAGTGGACCAACGCGCCTGTCGTGTAGCCTGCCCTTTTTGCGACCGACCTTATCGTGGTCTTCGCAAGACCTTCTTCGATGATCGTCTTGTAGGCAGCCTCGACGAAGTCCTTCCGTCGACTCTCGTGATCAACATTCTTTGGCAATTCCGGATTCCATGGTTCCCGTCGCTCGGCGCATTAGAACATAGCAAGGGGATTTACGGGAGAACCGGTACCTCCAGGAACTTTCAGGGAAGCGATTGAAAGCAGGAAGACCCAACGCCCCAATTGTTCACAACGTCGAGCCGCCGATTCGGTATCAAGGTTGTGCAACAACGTCATGCCCATGCCGCAGATGCCGAGATAGTGAATCGGGATTGGCCAGCGCTCGCAGGCCCAGTTCGGTTGCGGGTCGTTCATGTAGTCGCTGCCGAGAACGGCAACATCATTGTCTCGCAACCACACCGCACATTCCGGATGTAAACCTGGCATGCCGACGACGTTCGGGTCGAACAGGCCTTCAGTCTCGATGCGACGTTGCCGTCCTTTGTGAACGATCAACACATCACCCGGCGACATTTGCACACCTTGTGAGTTCGCGGCGCCCTCCAGGTCCGCCGCGCCGATTCGCACGTCGCCATCGAGGAACGGCTCGCCGAAGTACCTCGGCATATCGAGAAGGACACCGCGCGTCACGATGCCATCGAACATGGGACGCAGGTCGTTCTTTAGGGCCCCCGTGCTCTTCACCTCTGTCGCGGGAAAGCCGTTGTACATCTTCTTGTTCACGAATACGTGACACAACGCGTCGATGTGCGAGCAAGCAACGCCGTGGTGCTGCACCCCGATGTAGTCGAGCGCGACCGACAATCCGGGCACACCCGGATAATCGGGGTCGTCACCGGCCCTGATCATCCTGTGCTCTGCCGGCCAGGCATTGTGAGGGCCAGGATCGACGGGCCAGTCGTTTCCCATCCCCAGCACGTCACCCTCTGAAACAAGCAAGGCTGCTTCCCTTCTCTTCCTGTCATCGATGAGGTTGAGCGCGCCAGCCTGATCTTCCGCACCCCAACGTCCCCAGTTATTGACGCGTTCCCACAAGGCATCACAATATTCGTCAGTGACTTCTGCAAGGTTCGTCATCATTTCTCTCCTCGCTGTGCGAAGTAGGGAATCAAGTGTTCGCCCGTGAGGGCGATACTGGTTAACACGTCCTCGTGGCTCACTTCTCCCATTTGAGACAGGCACATCAGCCGATCCACGCCGACATCACGGTAACGCTCCATCTTTCGCCTGCACGTCTCGACATCACCGATGATGACCGAATCGAGATCCCTCAGGGTTTCGAAGACTTCCTCGTTGGAGATCTCCTCACCTGCAAACTCTCTCTTCATCAGCGCAACAACGGGATTGATGTCATCGGTATCGGTGGGATCAGCGACCTCCGCCTTATCGAGTGCGGCCGTGGAAGGCGCGGACCTTGGATCGGTTTGCCCACGAATCGCACGGTAGAAAATCTCTCTCGGGACGTTGAATACGCTGGGCGCCGAACTCACATACCAGAGCGCCGACCGGGGTGCGCCACTCTGCACGGCCGCCTTTACCGATCGGTTGACGTGCACAAACGTGAAGACGCCCGCCGCGTTGTTCTTGAATCGGCCCACCGGCACCTCACACGACTCAATCGCTCGTCGGTACCCCGACAACATCTCGCCGAAGGACTCCACCGGCGCGAACAACGTCGTACCGAGGACCCCGACCCCCAACTGGCCCGCCCGCTCGAATGAAGGTGGGCTGGAGCACGTATGCCAAAGCGGAGGATGCGGCGTCTGTCGTGGTTTGGGCTGCACATCACGCGGCCCCACTTGCCAGCGAGGGGAATCCCAGGAGAAAGGCGTTTGAGTCCAGGCGCTGGTATAGAGCCGGGTCGCCTCAACGAGGTCTTCGGCAGCCTGTGCTTCTGAGACATTGAACGTCTCCCACTCCTTGCCTCCCGACTTGGCGAGTCCGACTTCAAGACGCCCGCCAGTAATCTGGTCCAGCATCGCGGCTCGCTCCGCGGCACGCAGTGGATGATTGATTGCAAACGGCGCAAGAATGCCCGCATGTCCGACACGAAGGCTCGACGTGACGTTGGCGACCGCCTGGAGAATCAGTTCCGGGCAAGAGCTGTAACTGAAGTTGGGCGTACAATGATGCTCGACTTCCCACCAGCACGAAAATCCCGCCCGCTCCGCCGCCTGGGCTTGTTCGAGCGACTCCTTCAGAAGTTGCCCAAACCCGCCCTGGGCTTCGCATTCCCTCTTTTGAATTTCCGTGAAGATGTCGAACTTCATTTTATAACCTCTGTAATATAACGCTTGTTATAATATAACAACGAGCCATTTTGCCAAGCCTTAATTTCGCTCGCCTTGAATGGTCAGCTTCGGTAGCCCGCGTCGCGGCTTTGACACACCGGGTTTCGGGACCCTTGCGGGCGTTCGGATTCTGGCTTGATATCAGGACCGCCGGTGGACATCCGGCGAACTCATCACCTGCATCCTGCAGTCAGGCCAGGGCGTGGGAGTACACATCGGTCACGCAAATGGGCAGGCATCGAACACAAGTTTGTGGTCGAAGATTGGCGCAACTTTGCTGCGGACTACGACAGAGCCATCACTCGCGGCACAGGAAGTTCAACGCGAGTTGGAGCGAACTCGGCGATCATCATGACGATCGCTTCAAGCACGTGAATTACGATGCAGTCGCTGCAGGCTTTTGGCCCGGCTAGCGAATCCCCTCCCAGGCCTGGCGCATACTGTCGTCCGGGTCGGCCACCGGCGAGGAGACTTCATCGAAACGCATATTGGTACGTTCAACAAGATCGTAAGCCTTCCATCCCGGGTTGCCGTCCCGCACGAAATCGATCCAGGCCTTGTGCATGACATCCGCGACGCCCTGGGGCTTCGGCCCCTCGCCCAGAAAAACGGCGACGCCGGGTTTGTCGAGGTTGTTGAACGCAAACGGTATTTCCAGCGCATGCGTCGACTTGAGGCGGCCGCGTGACTCCCAGTCGAAGCGATACATCCACGTCTTGCCCTTGCTGGCGGGGTTCTCTTCGCGCGCCTCGGCAAGGCGGACACACGGCACACGAAACATCTGGTCGGTGGACATGGCAATCGCAAGTTCCGTCGCGTTCGCGCCGGGATAGCGCGCGCGATAGGCGTCAACGAGCGCCGGGCTGCCGAACCGCTTCGCCTGGCTCGCGAGCTTCTCGTCACTCATCTCCTGCAGGAGCGTGGCCTCGTCCTTGTTGGTCCCGATCAGGACCCTGGCGTCTGCCGCTTGCCCGGCCCTGATGGCTTCGAGTGGATCAATGGGCACAGCCGGTGTTCCCTGCGCCGGGTAGAAGGCAGCTACACCACGCAGCAGCGCCTGCACTGCCGGGTCTTGCGCCCGCTTATCGACTCGTGCCTGCGCCGCGAGGATGTCGTCGACCGAGGCAGCATGCAGTGCATCGATTGAATCGGCACCAAGTTCCTCGAGGAACAGGTCAGTCACCTTCGCTGCCGCTTCGCGCGTGAGCGTATGATGCGCAGCACCGCTTTGCGGTATGGCGCCGCGGAACATGCCGGCAGCAAGCGGACTCGCCATCACCGTCGCAACGCTGAAACCGCCGGCGGATTCACCGGCAATCGTGATCTTGTCCGGGTCACCGCCGAACGAGGCAATGTTGTCACGCACCCAGGCGAGCGCACAGATCTGGTCCATCGTGCCGTTGGCGCCGGAGGTTGCGTACTCTTCGCCGAATCTGGAAAGGTCAGTGAAGCCGAGGGCGCCAAGCCGATAGTTGATACTGACGGTAACGATATCACCGAGGCGCGCAAAGCTCGCGCCGCTGTACCAGGGTATCGCACCCTGCCCGGTGCGATGCCCGCCACCGTGTATCCACACCAGTACCGGTCGACGCGCATCGTCCAGCGCCGGCGTCGAAACATTGAGATACAGACAGTCTTCATCCCATTTGACCGGCGCATTGTCTGTCATACCACCTGACGGAATCTGCGGCGCCGCCGGTGAGAAGTTCGTCGCCACACGTGTTTCGCTCCAGCTCCCGGGAGGCTCCGGTGCCTTGAACCTTCTCGACCCGACTGGCGGCGCGGCATATGGAATCCCCGCGAACAGGAACACGCCATCCTTGTCCCGGCCCTCGACGGGCCCGTAGGTGGTCTGGACTGTCAGGCTCATGTGGTTTTTCCTCCTTTTACGCGAGCCCCCATAATAGTCGCGCGAGGGTCGGCAATGGTAGTGTGGCGGGGTCCAGGCTAACGGCGCCGTGCCTTGAATATCGAAACCGATCTTCCGATCGCTTCCGCGATCGATGACCTGCAGGATGCGCTGTCTCGCGGCGACGCGGTGCTGGAGGCGCCGCCCGGCTCAGGCAAAACGACAATTGCCCCGCTTGCGTTGCTGGAGGCCGCCTGGCTGGGGCACCGCAAGATCGTGATGCTCGAACCCCGTCGAATCGCCGCACGTGCCGCCGCCCACCGCATGGCGTCGCTGCTCGGCGAAGAGGCGGGACAAACGGTCGGCTATCGAATGCGACTCGAAACCCGCGTCTCGGCCCAAACGAAAATCGAGGTGATTACCGAAGGCATCTTGACGCGGATGCTGCAGTCCGACCCCTCACTGGATGACGTGGGTCTCGTCATCTTCGACGAATTTCACGAACGCAGTCTCGACGCCGATCTCGCGCTCGCACTGTGCCTGAAAGGTCGTGAGATATTTCGTGAGCCGGACGCGCCGCTGCGAGTGCTTGTCATGTCAGCCACTTTGGAACAGGGCCGTATCGCAACACTACTGGGCGACGCGCCTGTGGTGCGTGCCGAGGGAAGGCAATATCCGGTGGACATCGAATATATGGGGGCATCCCGACGTGACGAGCGGATTGCCGGTCGGGTGACCACCGCGGTTCTGCAGGCAATCACGAAGCACCCCACGAGCAGCATCCTGGCGTTTCTGCCCGGGCAGGGCGAAATCTCGCAGTGCCGGGATGAACTCGACGCGGCACTACGAGAGCGTGGCATTTCCGGGATCTCGATCAAGCCGCTATTCGGCAACCTCACGATCAGCGAGCAGAGCGCAGCGATTGCACCGATGAAGCGCGGTCGAAAAGTGGTGCTCGCCACAAACATTGCCGAGTCCAGCCTGACGATAGACGGCGTGGACGTGGTGATCGACTCGGGCCTGGCACGCGAGCCGGTCTACGACCCGGTTACCGCATTGACGCGCCTCACAACGAGACGGATTTCCCGCGCATCCAGCGAACAACGCGCGGGCCGGGCCGGAAGGCAATGCCCCGGCACCTGCTACCGGCTGTGGTCACGCACAGAGCAAGATCAGCTTGAACCGCATGGCGCACCGGAAATCCTGTCGGCAGACCTCACATCGCTCGCGCTGACAATCCTGGAATGGGGCGCAACCGATCCAGGGGAGTTGCCGTTTCTCGATGCGCCACCGCGCGGCGCGTGGCTACAGGCAATCGACCTGCTTGTCAGTTTCGGTGCGATCCAGGCCCAACGGCTCACGTCGCTCGGCGAGAGGCTCGCCGCACTGCCGCTCCATCCTCGTCTCGCGGTCATGCTTGTCCGTGGCGCGGAGATCGGCGAAGCGTCGAGTGCGACGCTGCTTGCAAGCGTGCTGTCGGACCGTGATCCGATGAGCCAGGACGATCCTGACATGACGCATCGCCTCGACGTCTTGACAGGCCGCTTGCCATGTCCGGGCCCGCATCGCGGCTGGCTGAATCGAACAAAGCAACTCGCGTCGCAATATGCCTCCCAACTCGCGCGGCAGGACGTTGCTGTGACTTCGTCACTTGATGCAGAAAAGGTTCCTGGCTATCTCATCGCCTGCGCTTACCCGGACCGGATAGCACGCCGCCGACACGCGGGCGGCTATCAACTCGCGAACGGGCGCACGGCGAATCTCGCCGCGCAGCACTATCTCGGCAAATCCCGCTGGCTGGCCGTCGCTGAAGTCGGGGGCCTCGCACGTCGAAAGGGCGACATCATTCGCGCAGCGACATCGCTCAATGAATCACTGTTCGATACACTCCTCGCACATGAAGTGAAGTCGGAGACGGTCGTCGAGTGGGACAGGCGCGAGAACCGTTTCATTGCCGAAGCGCGACGATCGATCGGCGCAATCGTCCTGGCACGCACGACACTCACAGATATCCCGATCGAAGAAAAGCGGCTCGCCCTGTGTGAACTGGTCCGGCGCGAGGGCCTCGACATTTTCAACTGGCCCGCGGAGCTGACGCAATGGCGGGCTCGCGTGGAGCTGGTCCGACGCACGTTGCCTGACGCCGCCTTCCCTGCTATGGATGACGAGACGCTCCTCGCCACACTCGAGGAATGGTTGGCGCCGTGGCTCGACAATATCCGGACGAAGGCCGACTTTGCCAGGCTGGATCTCGCCGCCATCCTGCACGCACGCCTCTCCTGGCAAGCGCAGCGTGATCTTGACGTGCTCGCGCCGCCGCGCTGGCGCGTTCCTTCCGGTTCCAGTCATCGTATCGACTATACGAGTTCTCCGCCCGTTCTCGCGGTCAAGCTGCAAGAGATGTTCGGCGCCGAGGACACCCCAACAGTCGTACAAGGGCGCGTGCCACTCGTGGTTCACTTGCTTTCACCCGCCGGTCGCCCGCTGCAGGTTACGCAGGACCTCGCCGGTTTCTGGCGCAGTTCCTATCACGACGTCAAGAAAGACATGAAGGGCCGCTACCCGAAGCACCCCTGGCCGGACGATCCGCTCACGGCCCTTCCGACCGCGAGGACCAAGTCAAAATCGCCCTGAAGGCGCGGGCGGTGGTAGAGTTCGTCCGAGCGACGCTGACCCGATGGAGACCCACGTGACTTCCCCGGAAAACCCGACACAGGCGCGAAGCAGTGCATCCGCGATCGCGCCCTATACGGACAACGCCAACTTCTACCGCGACGACAAGGCACTGGGCCAACTGCTCCGCCTGTACGCCCCGCCAGGACTGCTGGCCCACGTTGAACCCTGGCTCGAACGACTGGGGGCACTCGCGGCAGGAGAACTCGACAGGTGTGCCGCGCTGGCGGACAAACATCCGCCTGTCCTGCATCATCGAAACCGATTCGGCGACGACGTGCAGTGGATCGAGTATCACCCGGCCTACAGGCGCCTGGAAGAAGCTGCCTTCGGCGAGTTCGAAATCCACGCGATGAGCCATCGCGGCACGCTGGGTTGGAACGAACCGTTTCCGGCAGTCGTCAAGCACGCGTTCACTTACCTCTTCAACCAGGCAGAGTTCGGGCTCGGCTGCCCGATCAATGTCACTGACTCGGGTGCACATATCCTTCGGTTGTTCGGCGAGAAGTCGCTCGTCGACAAGTACCTGCCGGACATGATCACCTCGGACATGTCGCGCCTCACCCAGGGTGGGCAGTTCATGACCGAGAAGGAAGGCGGCTCCGATGTGGGCAGCCTTACAACCGAGGCGAGGTTCGATGGTGAGAACTGGCGCGCGTACGGCGAGAAGTGGTTCTGTTCCAATGCGGACGCAAAGGTCGTCGTGATGCTGGCAAGACCAACCGGCGCACCGGACGGCACCCGGGGACTAGGGCTCTTTCTCATGCCGCGCTTTCTCGATGACGGGACCCCGAATCACTACCGCCTGGTCCGATTGAAAGACAAACTCGGCACACGCTCGATGGCCTCGGGTGAGGCAAAGCTGGAAGGTGCCATTGTGTACCCGGTCGGCCCGGTAGACCGCGGCATCGTCCAGATGATGGAAATGGTGAATTGGTCCAGGCTCTCGAATGGCGTGAAGTCATCGGCGCTGATGATGCGCTCGGTACACGATGCGCGCGCGGTCATGTTCGGCCGTCAGGTATTCGGCACACCTCTGTGGCAAAAGCCACTCGCGCGCCGCCAAATGCTGAAGATCCAGTTGCCGGCGGAGCAGTCACTCTCAATGTGGATGTTCACCGCCGAAGCGCTGGATCGAACCGAGGGCTACGGCGGACAGCCGAAGAGCCAGGAGGCCGCCGCCGTACTCAGGCTCGCGACGCCAGTACTGAAATATCGGGCGACCCGCGATTCCCGCATGGTCGCGGGGGACGCCATGGATATGCGCGGCGGCATCGGCTATGTCGAGGACTGGATCAACCCGCGCCTGCTTCGCGATGCGCATCTCGGCTCCATCTGGGAAGGCACCGGCAATATCATCGCGATCGACGCCATGGGCCGCGCAGTGAAGCGCCACGATTGCCATGAAGCATTCGCCGCCGCGCTGCACGACCTCCTGTCGGCGGCTACGAATGCGCCACCGGCATTCGTGGAACGCATCGGCGGCTATCTCGACAAGGCGGTCACCGCAGCCGATCGCGCTGCGGGCGAGGCAGGCGATGAGGCAGAAGGTGAGATCATGTGGCGCCAGGCAACCAGCGG